>JBGSIY010000209.1:0-2895 GCA_041742275.1 Pirellulaceae bacterium
TTGGACATCGACACGCGCAGCGACATCTATGCTCTCGGCGTCATCCTGTACGAACTCTTGACCGGCAGCACGCCGCTAGAGAGCGATTCTTTTAAGGGGCAAGCCCTTCTGAAAGTCCTGGAACTGATACGCGATCAAGAATCCCCTCGTCCCAGCAGTCGCTTGGCCACCACGAAAAAAGAAACTCTGACGGCGGTCACGGAGAAACGCCGCACCGATGCCAAACGCCTGGGCAGCGTCCTACTGGGCGATCTCGATTGGATCGTCATGAAGGCCTTGGACAAGGACCGGAATCGTCGCTATGAATCCGCCAATGGCTTCCGGCAAGACATTGAGCGGTATCTGGGTAATGAGCCAGTCACCGCTCGACCACCCTCCTTCGGATACAAAACCAGTAAGTTGATTCGTAAAAACAAATCGTTGGTTTTTTCGACAATGGCGTTTGTCGGTCTGCTAATCATTGGAACGATTGTCTCATTGAGCTTTGCCTGGACAGCAAAAGTCGCCGCGGAAGAAGCCGTCCGTCAAAAAGACATTGCTGAACAAAACTTTGAAAATGCATGGGATGCTATCGACTCATTGTCCCAGCTGGCTGACGATCCCAGACTGAAGGAGCGGGGTGTTGAACCCCTGCGACGAGACATTCTGACGAAAGCTAGAGGATTCTACTCCGATTTGGTTTCTCGTTCTCCGGATACGTCTTTGCCATGGCAAGATCAAAAACGATATGTTCAATCGTTAGTCCAGCTGGGCAGCCTGGATAATAATCTGGGTGAACGAACTCTGGCTATGGACTCTCTCAGACGTGCTCAAGAATTTCTGGCAAAAGCTGGCTCAACCCATGACGAGGCGTTGCGTCTAAGAGTCATCGCCGCGCGAGAACTGGCTATCGTCTATTCGCAACTGCGCCAGTTTCCTGAGGCGGAAGCGGCTATGAACGTTACTCGCGAACACACAAATCAACTTAAAAAGGTAAAGGGTCTGGAGTTGGAGGCGGCATACGAAACGGCGTTGAATGACATTTGTCAGGGTAACATCGAGTACAACTCACGAAAATTTGCTGACTCCGAAGAATCGCTGAATCGTGCGGCGATCGCCCTCGAGCAACTCCGTTTCGACGAAAATTTCGCGAATGAAAACGATCAGGTGTGTGCGAATTTGGGCGATGCTCTTCGCTCGTTATGTTCGGTTCGGCGACTAACCCATACCAACAGCGAATGCATCGAGTATGGGGAAGAAGCACTGGCTGTTTTTCGAACCCTACTTGAAAGCAGTCGCAACGAGTTAAAAACGCAGCTAAGTTACATCGTCGTCCTAGACGATGTTTCCGAACTTTATATCAACGAACACCAACATGAGCCTGCAATCACACATCTTACGAAAGCAGCAGAAGTTGCCACTCAACTAGTCGAGCGTTACCCCAGTCTGATCAGTTGCCGCTACCAGGCGGCCAAGATTTACGATTCGCTGGGCCACAGCTTTCTTGCTCGACATTATCAAGGCGGAAAATATCTAGACCAAGCCGAAGTGCATTTGAATCTGGCAATGACAACGCTGGCGAAACTGCCTGAAGATTCGATCCAATGGCCCGAGGTTACGGATCGACGGCATCGATGCTGGGTGAATTTCGGTTCCCTCAAGTACTTTCAGAACGATTTTGAAGACGCTATCGAATATTTTTCGAAGGCCAACCGGGGACTAGATGCAATCCTTGCGCGTGATCCATCCAATATTGAAGCGACCATCATCAAAGTATCTTGTCTATCAGGATTGGGGCGAGCTTTGGCTTCGGCTGGAAAATTCGATGCAGCAAAGGAACAAGCTCAATTGTTGATCCGTCTGGGCAAGGGGCATTTTGGCCAAGAACTGATTTTTAGTGGTGCCGTCGTCATGGGACTTGCGGCGATCACCGCGGAGGAAGAATCAGCGAGTGGGAACGACCATGTCAAATCGCAGTTGAAAGAAGAATTTTTTAATGGTTGTTTGGAGGCTCTCACTGAACTCGCGAACTCGGACTATCCGTTTGAAGAGGGATTTGAACTTGAGCGTTTGCGAGATTTCAAAGTCTTCAGCACCTTCATCGAGAAATATCGATACCAACTTATTGAGTAAACACCAGTGGCAAAAATGTGTGCGCACAAAAAAAGTGGTTATCCAGGAAACTTATTGGGTGTTTTTGGATGAAACAAGCGGTTCATTACCGTTCACTCGATTATCGAACGTCCTAAACGCTTTGGCATTTTGCCGAGCCAGGATAGCGATTGGCGGGTACCGGGTAGTGACTAATCTGGGCTTCCCCCGAGTCGAGCGCCGAGTCGAGCTTGCTAAAACAACCGGTCTCCAAGTAAAACGAGCCCCCTCCGAGTTCACCTCAGGGGAGCGAAGGATTCACCACGACAGGGCGGAAGCCGAACCACGCCCCCTCCAACCGAGTTTATCTGAGCCTTATTTCGATATCGAGATCGAAATGCTTCACCACCAAAAAACGGCGGTTTTGGGCGTTTTTTGGAGGTTTAAAAAAAAGAAATTTGCGTGTCGGCGAGGGGACGTTTTGGGAATATCAAGAGTGTGGCGGGAGAGCCGGCATATCGTCAACGGAGGGCGTGAACGAAGATGCACGGAGACTGCCGCAATCAACAACGACTACGACAGACTAAATTCGCGCAAGTCTCCTGGGAGCCGACGCTGATCATGAACAGCAAGATCTCTCCCAGCGACAGCGTTAATTGGGATACCATTGGTCTGATCTTGGACGCAGAAAAGTAGACTGTAATGGTGAATCCCCTGCTCAACCGAGGTGAACTTGGTAGGGGCTGTTTTCGGCATGCCGCAACGAGAGTTTGCTTTGACGCGTGTTTTTATCTGTCGGTCGAAACTGTTGCTGTTGCTAGTGTT
>JBGSIY010000210.1:0-5057 GCA_041742275.1 Pirellulaceae bacterium
TACCCTCACGGACTCCATGCCGGTGCACTATTTGGCTTGGTATAAGACAATGACTCGATATGGAATTGACTTTTCAGAAGAGCTATTTTACGCATTGGGCGGAATGCCCACGCACAAAATCATC
Organism: Pirellulaceae bacterium; assembly: GCA_041742275.1. Lineage (GTDB taxonomy): Bacteria > Planctomycetota > Planctomycetia > Pirellulales > Pirellulaceae > BJ22. The sequence goes on from JBGSIY010000210.1 coordinate 125, forward strand.
AGCAAACTTTCGCTTGAGCAAGGAGTTGTCGTTGACATCGACGGGGCTTCGACTGAGAAGGAGCAAGCGTTTGTAGAGCTGATGGAGATGTTAGTTCCGATCGAGCCGGTGTTGGCGGTAGCGCGACACTTCAGGGGAAAGTTGCCATTGGCTGTCGCGAGCGGGGGCTTCCGCGAGATCATTCAACAACAATTGGTGCAAATTGGATGCGCTGATTGGTTCGATGCCTTGGTCACCGCGGAAGACACGGAACGTCATAAGCCGGAGCCCGATGTCTTTTGGAAAGCGGCGGAGTTATTGGGTGTTGAGCCGAGTCGTTGTTTGGTTTACGAAGATTCGGACTTAGGTCTGCAAGCGGCCGATGCGGCTGGGATGGACTGGATCGATGTTCGAACTTTCCATCAACCGCGCAAATTAGAAATTTGAATCGACGTCGGCGATGCGGTGGCAAGGGCCTGGGGGCATAACGTCTGGCGTTGTTTGTTCCACAGAGTTGGGTCAACAAACCCCTCTTGGTCCCCAAATGTCTTGTTTAAACAGGCCGCTATCGTTGGAAAGGGCCGGTGAAATCGCCCCGGGAATTTCGCCCACTTGCGCTCGTCAGTGCACCTCGCCCAAGTTATTCGTTTGATCATTCAATTTTTTTGGCGCACGCAACGATTTGAAACTAGTTTGCCGGGGACCTGCTTTTTTGTTGTCGTGGCATGGGGTGGCTGGACGGACTTCATGGTGGCTGGGCTACGTCGTCGGACGATAAATTCCTGACGAAAGGTATCTGTCGCCACGATCGCAGATGATACAAACGATCACGGCTTGCTCAACGGTCTTAGCAATTTCCATTCCGGCCCACACGGACCCTCCACTCGAAACGCCGCAACAAATACCCTCCACGCTTCCCAATTTTCGCATTGTATCTTCGGCGTCGTGTTGAGTGATATCCATTATTCGATCGACACGAGCCGGATCAAAAAATTTCGGTAGGTATTCTACTGGCCAGCGGCGGATGCCAGGGATTCGCGAATCGGGTGCCGGTTGGAGGCCGATGATTTGAATGTTCGGGTTTTTTTCTTTGAGAAAACGTGAAACCCCCATGATGGTACCTGTGGTGCCCATGGAACTGACGAAGTGAGTGATGGTTCCCGCGGTTTGCGACCAGATTTCAGGACCCGTGGTGTTATAGTGCACTTGGGGGTTGTCAAGGTTGGCAAATTGATCCAGAACTTTGCCGCGTCCTTCGGATTGCATTTGCAGCGCCAGATCGCGAGCTCCTTCCATACCGTCTTCTTTAGTGACTTCGATTAATTGAGCTCCGTAGGCGAGCATGGAGGACTTCCTTTCGGCCGTCGAATTTTCGGGCATGATCAAAATCATCTTGTATCCTCGCATGGCCGCGACCATCGCCAGAGCAATTCCCGTGTTCCCGCTGGTTGCCTCGATCAGGGTGTCGCCGGCTTGAATCTCGCCCCTCAGTTCTGCCTGGCTGATCATGTTCAGAGCGGGCCGATCCTTGACCGACCCGGCTGGGTTGTTGCCTTCGAGTTTGGCCAGCACGACATTTTGATTGGCGACAGGCAAACGTTGCAAACGGACCAACGGCGTGTTGCCCACAGTGGATTCGATCGACGGAAAATTCATTGTTTTTCCAGGATTAGGATTTGAAAAATAGACAACTTCCGACTTGGGGAAGTTAAATCTACGTGTTTTTGCGTTAGGCATCCCACGCGACAAAATATTGGAGGGCGTCTTCAGGAGCCATTCTCAGGATTCTATTCAATTGGTGTGATCCTGCCAGGACTGCATCTCGGTGTCGGAGTCGCCCAGAAACCGTTGGCGTTCATCAGCACATACGGTGTTTCGCGTCGCACGGAACCTAAATTCACAAAACGCGACGGAAGACGAATCTAAACGAGCGGTTGATGGAGGTGGGGTTAAAAATTCGATAAAAAAATCAAAAAGCGAGTCTTTTCCAGACTGTGAAAGTTGAACGGCGGTGCTGAATCGATCAGAATGATACCGGCGGGATGCGAAACAACTTTCAACATACAAAAGGTGATTGCGAGCATGAAACGGCGTAAAAATGTGAGGGATCAAAGAAATCAAAACGGAAAACCTTTCATCGCGGCAGGCAAAGGCAGACGCCAAAAAGGCCGAAGGGAATCCACGAGTAAGCTGGAATATCAATCGTTGGAAATTCGCCAAGTTTTGGCGGCGTTGTTTCCTACTTTTGTGGATGGTGTGTTTACATTGGGGGATGCGGACGCGTTGATCCCTTATGCTCTGGAGGATACCTTCAAACTATCCACCAATCCGGCAGCCAGCAAAACTATTTACTTGGACTTCACAGGTCATCACTCAATCAATAATTCTTGGGGGCACGATATTGTCTTCGACCCTTATGACCGTGACGGGACCCCAGCGGCCTTCAGCGATGCTGAACTGATTGAGATTCAAAAGATTTTTCAAAATGTCGCCGAGGATTTTGCGCCATTCAATGTCAACGTGACCACGGTTGAGCCTGACATCGAGCGATTGCGTAAAACAAGTGCGAGCGACAATCAATATGGTGTTCGGGTGGTTCACACCCAAGCCACGCCGGAATTCGGAGGCTTCGGTGGTATCGCTTTTTTGAACAGTTTTGACGCCTCGATCGACGATCCCTGTTTCGCAATTAATAAAGGTGTGAATGTCGGAGCGATGACGATTTCCCATGAGGTGGGACACACTTTGGGTTTAAGCCATGATGGACTGGGGAGTCAAGCCTATCATCCGGGAACGGGAACGGGAACGATGAGTTGGGGGCCAATTATGGGAGCTCCTTTCAGTGCGAATGTGACTCAATGGAGCCGTGGCGAATATGCCAATTCGACAACCACCCAAGATGACTTGGCGATTATAACTCGTGTGCGAAACGGGTTTGATTTCAAGGCGGACGATCATGGCAATGGGCTGGCCTCGGCTTCGAATTTGGAACTCACATCGCCGACCACCGTTTTTGATTGGGGAATCGTTTCCCGCGACAACGATGTCGACGTTTTTCAATTTGAGACGGGGACAGGAGATGTTGAGTTAACGATTAAGGCCTTCCAGGAAAACCCGAACCTCGATATTTCAGCGGAGTTATTAAACTCGGTTGGCGATGTTGTGGCCACGAGCAACCCGCTGGACGACGTAAATGCCGAATTCAACTTGTTTTTAACACAAGGTGTTTACTATTTGCGAATTGACGGCGTCGGTATGGCAAATAACGAGAACAACGACTACGGAAGTCTTGGATTCTTTACCATTGAGGGAACGATCGAAGAGCCCGTTCAGGGACCGACCGTCATCGGAGAATCGGGAATCATCACGGATCTCACGGATTCTTGGAAAACAATAACGTTAAACAAATCTTATTTAAACCCAGTAGTCGTGGCCGGAACTCCGTCTCGCAATGGTGGAGACCCGATCACGATTCGTGTCCGAAAGGTCACGAGCGATTCTTTTGAAATTGCCGTGGATGAATGGGACTATCGTGATGGCCGCCATGGTATAGAAACCGTCAGTTTTATGGTGGTGGAAGCCGGAGAGTATGTGCTGGGCAATGGCGCGGTTCTCAAGGCGGATGTGGCGACGGCTACCCATCGGTGGACGAATGTCAATTTTAGTGCTTCGGTGGCCTTGGATTCGACCCCAGTAGTGTTGGCTCAAATTTCATCGACCAATGAAGCCGATGCGGCCAATGCACGGATTCGCCGAGTCACCGACAAGGGATTTCAAGTCCGAGTCCAAGAAGAAGAGGCGGCTGACTATGTGCATGCTGCTGAATCGATCGGGTACATCGCCATTACAACCGGATTGGGTAATCAAGCAGGCAGCAAATTTGAGGTCGGTTTGACGCCCAATGCAGTCACTCATTTGCCGTTTAACATCGATTTCAGTCAAAATTTCTCGTCGGCACCTCTCTTCTTTTCCTCGATGCAAACGGTGAACGGCGGAGATGCCGCGACGATTCGTTATCGTTCTTTGACTCAAAATCGTGCCAGAATTTTCTTGGAGGAAGAACGTTCTTTGGATCGAGAGATTGCACACAATCCCGAGGTCGTAGGGTACTTGGCGATGCAAGCTGGCAATATCACCTTGCCTCCACCGGCCATGCCTCCACAAAATGCACCTTCGGCGTTTAGAGTTGAGTATCGCAATACGAACGATCCCGAGCGACTCGCCGCAGCATTGGCAATTCAGTCGTCGTGGGCCGAGGAGTTTTTGCCCTTGGACTGTGCTTCGGCGGACCATTCCGGCGGCTGCGGATGTGCGGGGTGTTTAGGTGATTTGTTGGCGGCCGACTCCGACAACGCTTTAGCGAGTTTTGTCTTTGGAATCGAGGCCGATATTGCTGGCCTGGGAGTCGAAGAGATGGCCACCGTCATGGATCCAACCCGGGTGAACGAAACAAGCCAGCCATTGCAACTGGCAGGTGCTGTCGAATTACCTTCCGCTAGGGGGACGCAAGATCGTTTTGCTCCTGGTCCAAGCAAATCGCTTGAGACTCCCGATGTCCTGTCCACCCAATTCGAACGATTGGTTTAGTTTTTAATGGGTGGTTCTCGGCCTGGGTGCCTCGCAAGCCAAGGTCTTTTTTACGCTCGATTCTATTTTTTGATCCACACCATCGTGGTATATCAGACCTGAGTGACAGCCGTCTTTAATAGGACGGCTGTTTTCGTTAAATTGTGGCGATTGACGTTGTTGCCATTGTCGGTTAGGACCCTTGGAGATTCGCGGTTCCCATAGTGACGATTTATTTTCATCAATGAATAGAAAGTGAACGAAATGAAGCGTTTCCAGGGGTTAATCAAGGAGACTTGGTGGCTTTGGCTGGTTCTCTTGACTGTCGGCACGATTTTAAGCTTTACTGTGAGCATTGTGTTTTTGGCGACATTCCCCATCAGTTTTT
>JBGSIY010000211.1:0-3143 GCA_041742275.1 Pirellulaceae bacterium
CGACGCTCGTGACAAGAATTTTTCTGCATCGGAAAGGTGATTCGATTGCAAACATTGAATGTAGCCTCGAACGACCCCGTCCGGCGTCAATGCCTTGCCCGCAGGAGACTCAGCCAAGGCGTCCGTCTCAGACGCCGGCAAATTGGCCTTGGCTTGCGTCGCAGTGGCATCACCCGGGCCAACCGGCAACTCAGCTTTACTCAATGAATCATCCCACCGATTGCATCCGCTGCTAAACGAGGCCAAAACAATAAAAAACGCACACACCTGAAACAAATTTCTTTGTTGAAACGTCTTCATGACGAACTTACCCCTCAATGCCGGCACGGATTGCGATACTTGTCAGCCAGGAATTTGCCATTTATTGGCAATTGGGTCAAGACGAATCTGAATCCGGCAACACATTTGCCCACGCCCGTCAAAAATCCGCAAAAGAATGGTTCTTCCGTGAAGCCGCGGCTAATAAGAGACCCAAAAATAGGCGGTCCCTTAGGCCTGCTCCCCAACAAACGACCGGAAATTCGATCGAATGGCCATTGATTTCGGTGTTGCCGATACGTTTTCCGGTGCCAGCATAAAAGCCCAAAACCGGGGCGCGAATGAGCAATGAGGAACCCTAAAAAATGGCGAGACGCCATCCCTTGATGTTTAATAATTGTTCGGAACCAAGGTCCGGACAATTGAAAAGAATGCATTTTGTTGAGGGACTGTTCCTCAGAACTTGTTCTGGAAAAACCTCTCGATTTACCCCGATAGCGGTAAGCAGTTATAACGCGAAAATACCCCGAAAGGGGTTACCAGCAATTAGCCGGTGGTTGAGCGCAGCGACACCACCGGAAGGTTGTCGCGACCACCATTGCACCCTGAAGGGGTGCCAGCAACGTCCGTGATTCGCCCGGCTCGCCTCAATTTCGGGTACTGAAAACAAATACGAAATCGGACCGGTAACCTCGCTGGGCAGGTCCTCAGGAATTGTTCAGAAAGAACGCCTCGATTTACCCCGATAGGGGTTAGCAGATATTAGCCGGTGGTTGATCGCAGCGACACCACCGGAAGGTTGTCGCGACCACCATTGCACCCTGAAGGGGTGCCAGCAACGTACGTGATTCGCCCGGCTCGCCTCGATTTCGGGTACTGAAAACAAATACGAAATCGGACCGGTAATCTCGCAGCGCAAAAAGCCCCACAAACGCCTTAAATGCCTGCACCACCGCCAAACCAATCTCCGATTTTTTTTCATATCGTCAAATTTTCAATGACGTTACCTTGATTTTTCTGGTTACCCAGGTCACTTGATTTCCGTTTTGGGTGTCTCGGTTTGTGGTTGCGTATCCCCTTCGTCCTGGGGTTTGCCTTTTGCGGAAAAGTACAATAGAACGCGGGTATCCAAGGGAGGAATCTTTTCTGTATTGGCGATGTAAGTCAGGTTGTCATTTCCATCTTCACTTCGAATTGGAATATCGAGCGTTGCGGAAGAAAAATTGGAAACACAAACAAGGTCGCCGTTGTCACCCAAATAAATGGATTCCCCCGATTCTTCGTCGACAACAAACCGGCTGCCCGCAAACACCCACGACTCATCCATGACCTGTTGCGTTTTGTTTTTTAAGACCATCTCTTGGGCTCGCCGAACGACCACGGCTTCCCCTTCCATCCAAGAGACCGAGATGTCAACTTCGGGGCCCGTCGGAGGAGTAAAATCGTTTTCTCGCCAGATCACAGGGTGTCCCGGTTCGAGGCCGATTGCTAATAGCCCGGCATGGACAAGCCGAGATTTTACAACGAGGGCGACCACTGATTCATGTTCTTTGGAACGCGTCGGACAGGCAAACATCTCCAGGGGCCCCTGAGTTAAACAGATTCGGCCCCCGACAACCACGCGGTTCTGTTGCATGTCCAGCCAAATTTCGTAATTCGGGTCCATCCGAATCCACTTCGGGTCGACGGGCGGAAGGGGGCTGGCGTTAGCAGCATCGGGATTCTTGCTGGCTTCGGCATATTTTTGTGCGAGTTCGGGATCCAATTTGGGCGTGGCCCAGGAATCGTCCGTGGCCACGTCTTTGTCGCTCGCGTTCAATGCCGGATGTCGAATCGCGTCTTGATCAACTCCCGCGGCGGCACCCGAGCCAACACCTGACCCTGCAGTCGAATCGGAATTAACCTGAGCTCCCCCTGTGTCCGCACTCCCTGAAGTGGCCACCTCATTCTCTCTTCCGGCTCCCTCTTGATTCGATTTATTTTCTGCTGTTGTACTGGGAGTCGCTTGCCCGCCGGCTGAAATTTCTTCGTTTGATTTAGGGTCCGCCTTTGCATTGGCAGCGGCGGTTGGGGGCGTTTTGACGGTCGACGCCTGTTGTTGTCCCTGATTCGCGTCTTGGCAACCCAAAGCGAGAACCAGCGGCAACCATAGAACAAACCAGAATTTTAAACCATTCATAAACGGCGACCTTAATCGTTCGACAAATAAAATTTCCAGTGGTTTCATCCCTGAGCCAACGAGGTATCGCTATCACATCCCCGTGTGGTGACGAAGGGATGCCCCTCGATCCTTCAACTGTTTCATTGGGGAATGATCCCCGCGTCTCCAGCATATCATGTGGGGGTTTCCCCGCAAACGCTGACAACCCACGCCATAAAAACCATTATCACGTTCGACCTGGCAATGGGCCAGCGTTAAATCAGACCTCACGTCCTAAAATGAGCAAGTTCCCGATGTCTCTAAGGCATCGCGCTCATGCCAGGTGATGCCACAAAGCGATCGTTGTCCGTTCGCCGACTCCAGTAAACGAACAGGATCGAGAGTCAGGGACGGTGCCTATGTTTTTCCCCGCACTTGGTCGCTTCCAGGATGGTTGCCAAGACTAAAAAATATCAAAAAAAAAACGCCGATAGCACCATTGGGATGAGCTGGGTTTTCCTCGGGGGCTCATGACAACCCATGCTAACAATTTAAAAAAAATCGCCCCAGGCCGAAGGGGGTTGGTTGGGGATATTGAGCGGGGAAGGGGACAGCCGTGCATCGAGGGCCCGCATTTCTTCATCCAGTGTTTTCATGAGCAAACGATATTCGGATGAACCCGTCAGTTCGGCGTTTTGACGTGCCTCGATCGAGTACAGTTGTTTGATCTGTGCGATTTGCCGCC
>JBGSIY010000212.1:0-8869 GCA_041742275.1 Pirellulaceae bacterium
TTACGGTTCGGAGAACCGAGCGACATTACGTTGAACGGCTACGACCCGTTGTAGCCGTTATTTCGATCGAAGTGGTTGAGATTCGAAAAAGAAAATGGGTGCAGTCCATGGATCTTGGATTGTCGAACGGTATAATTTTTAGCTAACGATCAATTTTCTGTAAACCGCGAGTAAAGAGCTGATGCCTACTTTTAAAGTAACCGTTCCGCATGGGGGTGACGTCCAATCCCGGGCAGAGTTGCTCAAATCGTTTTCGGAAAAAGTGCGTGAAAGTTCCGTGGTCGCGGTATCCGAAATTTATGAAGAATGGGATAGTCAAGGCAATTTGATTTTTAGTTTCAAGGCCATGGGCTTAAAGATTTCGGGGCGATTGGAGAACCGAGAAGAAGAAGTGCATGTGACGGGTAATCTTCCGTTCGCTGCTCTCCCATTTCGAGGTGCCATTGAAAAAGAAGTTGCCGCGAAAATCCGCGAAGCTCTGGGGTGAGTCACTCGCCCCTGTCAAAATCATCTGCGGCCAAACAAAATGGTGGGCCCCGTCTGCTAAGTAATGGTCCGGAAATAAGTTCCCGCTAAATTAAAAAACGGGATTTTGTTACAGGACTGTGCCTGAGGAATGGTTCTGAAAGAACTTCTCGATTTACCCCGATAGGGGTTGGCAGATATTAGCCGGTGGTTGAGCGCAGCGACACCACCGGAAGGTTGTTGCCACCGACATTGCACCCTGAAGGGGTGCCAGCGACGATCTTGATTCACCCTGCTCGCCTCTATTTCGGGTTGCGAAAATAGAATATGAAATCGGTCCGGTTTTCTCGCCGGACATACTCTCGGGGCTTAACCCTTTAGTGAAAAATCCTGGCTTCCCCCGAGGTAAACTCGGAGGGGAGCGTAGGTGCAGGAAAGTCGAACGGGACTCTAGCGCGTTTCGGCTGATGATTCCGATCAGTTTTGGGATAGGCTCTAAATGGGCCGGTGCATCCCACCAGCGAGTCCGGTCGGAAAGCCTTCCGCCGGAAGCGTGCCACTTCGGCAAATCCCTTGGAGTCACACGGGTAAACTTTCTATCCGGGATCTCGGGGACGCAGGAACTCGGGGGCTCGGTGTAGCGGGGGATTTGGTGTAGCGGGGTACATCGTGAATAAGCGAAACGGCGAAGGATTTGCTTTCGAGCTGCTGGTAAACGAAAATCACGACCTGAAATTGTTAGAAAAAGTGGTCTTCTGTTGGGGTGATCCCAAGATTCTCGAATTGAGCGAGCGGTCAGTTAATTGTAAGTTTGATGGGACCAATTAGGATAAGTCAAATCGGATTTGTAGCAGATTCAAATTTTTAAGCACCTTTTTTTCTCTTATGGCCAACGAAAAAAATAGCGAAGATGCCTTGGAGGAAATGGAGGGGGCGCAGCGCGATGGTGGAGTTGAGGCAACGAAGCATTCGGATGAGGAGCAATTGGGTTCGCTGCCCACACGATCCGACAATGGAGCCGAGTCCGATGAAAACATTGACGGCCGCGACTTTGAGTTGAGTGACGCGGACTGGGCGGATGACTCACTTGAGGTCGATTCGGTCGACAAGAATGCTGCCGCTGGTTCTGAGGAGGTGTTAACAAAATCGCTGCAAGAGAACACAAACGATTCCGAGGCGATGCAAACAACCGAGAGTTCAGCGAAATCCGTGTCTATCCGAAAACTATACGGATTGCCCATTGATGAAATTGAAGAACTGTTGACCAAGCAGCAGGCGGTTCAAGCTCAAACGTTTAAGATCGTACGTCACTTGCGCGCGGCTGAGGACAAGATCGCTCTTGTCAAACGCGAGAAGCTGGCGGCAGTCGAGGAACTTGCTGAGGCTCGCGAAGAAATTGAACTGTTTAAAACCGAGTGCACCGAGTTTCAAAAGAAGTTGCGGGATTCTCAGTCGGCCAAAATCGATGTCGATCGCCAATTGCAATCGCAGGACAGCGAACTGTCTGCTCTACGCGAACAGATTGACCAGATGCGGGCCAGCCATTTGAAACAGCAAGCGGAACAGGTCAATTTGTTGGAGGGCTTCAAGACAAAGTTGACCGAATACGGAAACATTCGGGAGCAATTGCAGGCGGCCCAGGAACAGTCACAGCGAGAGCAAAGTCAAATTGCCGAATTGAATGCGGAGCTCACTCGTGTTCAGCAACAGGAGGGAGCCTTGAGGGATCAGTTGAAGGGGGCTGCTGAAGAGCGGGCGGATTTGCTGAAGTTAATCAAGGCGGCCATGGTTCGTTTGGAACGAAAGGATACCCACCAGTCCAGCAAAACGGCAACGAACCCTGCGACCTCATCCGCCGCAGCAAAACCACCTGCCAGTAATCGCCCCGCTCAACCTCCGCCGGGTTAGTCTGAACGGAATCTTTTGCCCGTGTCAATTGCTGGTGCCGAAAGCTAGTGGTGTTACCACCAAAGCGTATTCAAGCTGTTTGCTCGAGCATTGCAGATGAATTTGTGGGGTGGTCGTTTGGCCGGGCAACCGGATGTTCATCGACCCGAGGTAATTTGTTTGAATGAGGCGTGGTTGATCGACCTCCATGCGCCGGCGTCGATCAACGAATTACGTTTTGATCCCGCAAGCTTTTTGAGCGCGGAGTAAAACCTCGCTGGCTTTGGCTCGCGCTTTTGCAGCCCCAGCGGCTAATATTTCTTTAACCTCCGATGGGTTGCGTAAAAGTTGCTCACGGCGTTCTCGTGCGGGAGCAAAAAAAGCTTCAGCCGCTTTGGCGATCGCTTTTTTGACTTCGCCGTAACCAAATCCACCGGCTCGGTATTTATCGGCCATGGCGAGGCGATCGGTTTCATCGGCGAACAAAGAATAAAGTTGGAATAAATGATCTTCCTCCGGGGCCTTGGGGGCCTCCATGGGACGCGAATCCGTCGCGATCCTCATACACTTTTTGTGCATCTCTTTGGGAGTTTCGAAGATTTCAATCGTGTTGCCATAGCTTTTTGACATTTTCTCGCCGTCGGTGCCTGGCACTTTGGCGCTGTCGGATAAGACTTTCGCTTGAGGCAAGACAAAGACGTCGCCGTATTGATGGTTGAAAGCTTGGGCAATGTCACGGCAAACTTCGATATGCTGCGTTTGGTCTTGGCCCACGGGAACGATATCCGAGTCATAAGCCAAAATATCGGCCGCTTGCAGGACCGGATAAGTGAACAAGCCGGCGACCGCTGCCATCCCTTTTTCTTTTTTTTCTTTGTAGGAAACGCAGCGTTCGAGGAGTCCCATGCTGGTGCCGGAGAGGAGAATCCAACAGAGTTCACTCACCTCAGGCACATCGGATTGAATAAACAAGACGGCTTGGTTTGGATCGAGCCCCAATGCCAGCAAGTCTACCGCAGCCTCAATCGAATAATCCATCAAGACCTGTGGATCACGAATCGACGTTAGGGCATGCAGGTTCGCAATGAAATAAAACGCCTGGTCTTCCTGCTGCAGCTGAATGTATTGGCGGATAGCGCCAAAGTAGTTACCCCAATGGGGACGACCCGTCGGTTGAATGCCAGACAAAACACGCATAAACGCTCGCTCAAGTACGCAAAAAAGGTAAAGAATGTCAGGTGACGGATTTCAATCTTAGAGGCCATCAACGAGATCACGCAATCGATCGCTATTCCCCGGGCTCATTTCGCTCGATCCGGCACTTCAGCCCAACCTTGGTTTTCCAGTTGGGGGCTCACGCTGCCTCCCCGCTGGTTTGGGTCTCTATTTAAGTCTCTATTTGAGACGCCGGAGTTCCAAGCATGCAAAATCAAAGCAAACGAAATTGAAGCGAGGAAAATCAGAACACGATTTTGCCTTGCCACGTAACTGGGCGATTGTAAACGAACAAATTATTTTGCCATAGCCCGCCGCCGGGCTGAACTACTGTGGTCTGAGGCACGGTGGCAACCCGAAATACACGCTTCGTCTCGGTTGAAAAAAACCGGACGACGGGCGTGGTCGAACGGTCCATGGCCACCACGCCCCTCCCGCAAAGAACCGGGGCGTCGCCAGGTTCGCTACCAAACAAGTCGCCGTAAAAATGTGGCCGTAAAAACAACATAGCGCAGGGCTGGGCGAAAAAGCGTAAATGTCTCGCGACACGCTTCTCGCCCGGCTCAGTTTATCGTTCGCAGTGGGCCTCGATGGCAACTGGGAAATCACTATCCCCTCGCTTGTAACGCGAGGGATTGGCGATTTGATTCCGTGATCGGTGGGCTCCAAAGAGTCCCACCGGCCATCAGGCTTCTAGATAATCCCGCCATGAGTCCGCAATGGACCTTGGTGGTCAGGCATATCCAAAAACCAAAAACGGTGCCATTCTTCTCGCATTGCCCGCAAGTCTTCTGATGTATAGATCAGCTGTCGAGCACGGATCGCCGGGTCAGCGTCGTAAATGGGTAAAAAGCATCCGACATTGCTGCACAGGGCGATTGCCAGAAGCGTCGCAGTAATTAGCCGACGCATACTCATTCCTCCGTGAATGTTGACGGCGATTGGCCGCTAGTAAAAGTAATTCAAAATTCGGTCCCGACCCTGTTTCCGACCAACTTCCGTGTCGCGGTGCAATGTCGAGTTAAAGGACAGAATCGTCACGAACGGAGACAAAAGTTTAATCCCTAGAAATTATTTAGACGTTAAATCTTTACAAAGCCCTAGGGACGCTAGCAAATTGTTTTCCCGGAACTCGCTCAATTGCCTGTTTTAACGTCTAGTGGGCGGAATTCGTGTTGTTCGGCTGGGGCTGAACCCGGTATGCCTTGGTCTAACCCCCAAAAAAATGGGGTGTAAAAAAAGAATCGCTTGAGCCAGCGGATGCCGCCCCAAGCGATTCAGCGAATATTTGGTTGATCAACAAGTCGACATCGGGTCGACTCGGTGGAACCAAGAGTGTCGGTGGCTTACCTGCTGGCAACCCGCCGGCGACCATTAGGTCACGCCACCTCGGCATAAAAATCCAGAAATCACTGAACCACCTCCTTTCTACCAGAAACTCATTTCGCCGTGCCTAAAAATAGCCGTTAGAAGGTCACAGTCGAAATCTCCTCTAGTTACTCGCATTGCGGATGCGAACGACTTCCTAATTGTTCTTAAAATTCCCGAGGGCGTCAAGCAAAAAATCGTTCAAATTGCTGTTCCATTCGCCGTTCGATTTGCTGGTTTTTGGGGGCGCAAACGACGAGACGAGTTTTGCTGGCGAAAATCGGTCTGGTGTCTTTGGTTTAGCAAAAACTTCCCGTTTTTCGGAAAAGTGTGTGGTTCGGACCGCGCGGATTGCGATAATTCTGATAGTCTGGTAGACTACGCGGCTTGTTTTCCGTGCTTTTTTCACCCTTGACATGCTCCGTCTGGGACTTGGTTTGCGCTCGCGTGGAGTGCAGATCCCAAGATTGGCATGCAACCCCTTGGCGAATTTGGATCGTTAGTGGGCTTGGTTGTTCTCGTGAATGGCCAGCGCTGATGACACAAATTTTCTGTGAGACACTTTTTAATGGTTAACCGTATTTTGATTCGTACTCTGGAAGACCAGAGTATTGCTGATGAGCTTGATCTGCTGTTTAAAGACAATCAAGACGATTTGTCTGAGTTGTACACTTCTGAGAACGACACCGAAGTCAATTTCCAAATCAATGCCATCGTCCCCGGCAAAATTGTTCGAGTGGACAACGAGGCAGTCGTCGTCGATGTGGGCTTCAAGAGTGAAGCCACAATTCCACGTAGTGAATGGGAAGAGCATGAGACTCAACCCGAAGTCGGACAAGAAATTCGCGTTCTGATCGAAGACTTGGAAGACGAAAGTGGAACATCCGAAGAGTCCACAGGCTTGATCACCGTCAGCAAGCGGAAGGCCGATCATATCATCCATTGGATCGATGTGATTTCCAAAGTCAAAGAGGGCGATATTGTAACGGGTACTTGTACTCGCAAGATCAAGGGTGGTTTGTTGGTCGACATTGGCGTTCCCGTTTTCTTGCCTGCCAGCCAAGTCGACATTCGCCGCCCTGGCGATATCGGCGAATACATTGGCAAAGTGTTGCAATGTGAAATTTTGAAAATCGACGATCAACGTCGCAATATTGTTGTTAGCCGCCGTTCGTTAATTGAAAAAGAACGCCAATACGCTCAACAACAATTGTTGGCGAACTTGGAAATCGGACAAACGCGCAAAGGCGTCGTGAAAAATATCGCCGACTTCGGTGCCTTCGTGGACCTGGGCGGTATCGACGGTTTGCTGCACATCACCGACATGTCCCACACGCGAATTTCCCATCCATCCGAGATGGTTTCGATGGATCAGGAAGTCGACGTCAAGGTTTTGAATATCGATCGCGAGAAAGTCAAAATCGCATTGGGTATGAAGCAATTGCTTCCCAACCCGTGGGACAATGTTGCCGAGAAATATCCTCCAGGCAGCGTAAACAAAGGCGAAGTTGTCAATGTGATGAACTATGGGGCCTTCGTGAAACTCGAACCAGGCATCGAAGGTCTGGTGCACATCAGCGAGATGTCTTGGGTCAAACGCGTGAATCACCCCAGCGAGTTGGTCAAGATCGGCGACGAAATTGACGTCTGTGTTTTGAGCATTGACGCCGCCGGCGAGCAAATGTCCTTGGGCATGAAGCAGACTCAAAAGAATCCTTGGGAACAAGTCGAAGAGCGCTATCCAGTCGATAAGGATGTCAAAGGTAAGGTTCGCAACCTCACCAACTATGGTGCCTTTATCGAATTGGAAGAAGGCATCGATGGTTTGTTGCACGTCTCGGATATGTCTTGGACTCGCAAAATCAGTCACCCTAGCGAAATGCTCGAAAAAGGTGACGAGGTCGAATGCAAGATCTTGGCGGTGGATATCGAACGTCGCCGTATCGCTCTGGGCATGAAACAAATGAACAATGACCCTTGGACCTCGGATATTCCTGGTCGTTATCAACCGGGCCAAGTCGTCAAAGGCAAGGTCACCAAGATCACTACCTTCGGCGTTTTTGTAGGACTCGAAGACGGCCTCGAAGGCTTGCTGCACATTTCGGAATTGGCCGATCATAAAGTCGACAATCCCGAAGCGGTTGTGAAAGTGGGCGAAGAAGTCGAAGTCAAAATCTTGCGAGTCGATACCGAAGATCGCAAGATCGGCTTGTCACGACGACGAGTGGATTGGTCCACAGAACAAGAAGCTGCGGAAGCCAAAACATCGGATGGTGATAAGACTCAGGTCGAATTGAAAGGGGGACGCGGTTCGTCCGGTCCTTTGTTCGACACTGGCGATTCTGGCTCGAATGACTGAGTTTGAAAACCCCGTTTGAAAGGGCGATTGGACTTGTAATCCGTGGCCCGAAACGATTTGTTAGAAACAAAAAGTTGTAAAAGACCGGCGTCGAGCTTCGACGCCGGTTTTTTGCTTTTGTAACTCTCGTTATGCTGTGAAGGATTTCGCAGTTATCGTTTGTGTTTGCTGTCGGCGCGGCACCGTAGGGATTCGAAATCGCACCCTTGCCTTGATGTTCAAACGGCGGGGTGAAACACTGCTGGGATGAAAATGGTTGGGCGGGAAAACGTTAAACGAGAATCAATTTTCAGTATTCAAACCAACCCGCTTCTGGCGTTGGCTAATACTCCTCGTCCCCGTTCCGACAGCGCTTCTTGGGCAGCATTGAAAGAGCTAGCGCTGATCGAGGATACGACTTGGTCCGCGCGGCTGGAGTCGCTTCGAAACTATGGCGATTTCTCTTTAGCCTATTCCGCGGCCTTTCAGCCGGGGCTTGAGTATTTCTTTTGCGACGATGGCTTTTTGTCCTATCGAGTTAGGCGGGGAGTGGCATTTGTGTTGGCCGATCCTCTGGTTAACACGTCGACTAAGCCAAAAATCCTCGACCGTTTTTTGGAACAATTTCCCCGAGCTTGTTTCTGCCAAATCCATCGTGATACTGCCGAGCATTTGGTGCAGCGTGGCTTTTACATCAATGAAATGGGGGTGGATACGCGAGTATCATTGACCGCAAATTGTTTGGGTGGACGCGAGCGCGAATGGCTGCGTTATGCTCGGAATTGGACGGAGCGTCGTGGTTTTCGCGTCGAAGAAATGAACGGACTTGATGCTATGCGGGTCAGTGAACTTGTTGAAGTATCGGACGAGTGGCGGAGTACTCGAACGATCCGCAAAAGAGAGGTTCGGTTTCTAAATCGTCCGATAGTGCCCGTCGAGGAAGAGGGGGTCAGGAAGTTCTTTTTGTCTGGTCCGACCGGGCGTTTAGAAGCGTTTGCCTTTTTTGATCCCATTTATTCAGCAGGAGAAATCGAGGGATATGTGACATCGTTCAAGCGGCGTCGCAAAGATGCACCCGGTTATTGCGAGCCCGCAATGATGGCCGCGGCGATGCAGCAATTTGCTGAGGAAGGGCGAGTTCGTCTGCAATTGGGCCTGTCACCCCTGTATCAAATCACCGATCGAGAATTTCGAGCAAACCCATTCTTGCATTTGGCGTTTCGATATTACTTTAGCAGTTGGTGGGCCAACCGATATTTTTACCGAGTTCAAGAACATGCGAGATACAAGGAGCGGTTTCGAGGCGAGGTGGAAAAGGTGTATTTTGCAACCAACGCGTTGTTCAACGACATCAGGCTCTTCTCATTGTTCCAGCTGTGCGGCGTCGTCTGATCCGCAGTAGAGCGGGATAGCCAATTTTGGTCTGGGAAGTGAAATTCGGCGGCAGGATTTTTCAGCAAGTTGTACCTGTTTCAATGAGCAAGTAGTTATCGGATTTTGCGAGAGCGTTTAAATTGGTTGTAGCCGTTTCTAGTTCGGAGAGCACAATGTCGCTCAGCTTTCCAAGCTGATAGCGAGCGTACCCTTGATTGCTTA
>JBGSIY010000213.1:0-1793 GCA_041742275.1 Pirellulaceae bacterium
TCGATCGAGTAGCGCCATCAGCCCGCTACGTTCCGGAAGCGATTCGAAGAAATTCAGTGTTTCGTGAATGAGTGTGGTTGATAATCCCGCCTGTTGTAAATGACTTTTGATTTTCCCCGTTGTCGGGCGTTCGTCCCACCACTCGATTTGTTCCAAGCACAAGTGTATGGCGTCACCTAAATCCAACGATGCTTTGCGTGAAACCCATTGCGAGCCCAGTGGAGCGGCAGGTTCAGGTTGTGCGACTTTAGATGGCCGAGTGCGAATCGAAGATTTGGCAGAAGCCAAGATCGGATCTAAATTCGAGGGTATCAGTTCAAAAGGGGTCGGTGATTGATAAAAGACTTGATAGGGGTCTCCTGGGACATCGGCTTTTCGATCCACGTTTGAGGAAAAAACTTGCTGGTGCCATTGGCGATCACCCAGTTCGAGCAAAATTGAATCGCCATCAGGTAGTGATGTCCTCGAAATGGCGTCTAAAAGTACGGAAGCCAAACCGGGCTGACCGGACTTGGTTTCCGGCGGTAAAATCACATGCAATGCGTGAATCGCACGAGTCATCACGACGTACAGCAAACAAATTTGTTCGCGAATTTCCTGACGCTGATATTCCGAGAAGGCGTCGCGAATCTTCTGCGGAAAAAAGATCTGATGCTCCGAACGGGCATAGCGAAAGACCAAGTCGATTTTGTCGGCAGGATTCGAGCGGGCGTAAATCAGATCGGGTGTAGATCCTCGCCACCGACCGCGAACGCTGACAATGGGAGCGATGACAACGTCGAATTCGAGGCCTTTGGCAGCATGGATTGTCATCACGCGGACGCGCGCGGCGGAGGGTTCGAGGATGCGGGTTTTCAGGATGTCGTTTAGAAAATGGCTGGTACGTATGGTCCAGTTTTCACTGTAAGTGTAGGCAAATTCGATTAGTTGCTCCAGTCTTCGACGTTCGCGCGAAGTGCAGTCGGGGATCAGCGATTTCGCCAATCGTTCTAGTGTTTTCCCGTATCCATCTCGAATCAACTCGCGTCGCAATTCCGACGCAACCACGAAGGCGCGATTGGCATTCGCTTCTTGGGTTAATATCGTCTCCGGTTCCAATCCCAAATCACGGCCCAGTCGTGTGTGGGAAACGTGATAGCGAGCGATGGCATCATGAGGATGATCGATCAACTGCAATAACGAAAGCAAAATGTTGACGGCCGCGGAATCGTCAAGACTATTGCCACCTTCTCCACTGGCCGGAATATCAGCCTGATGAAGTCCGAACAGTATCCGACTGATGTCTGAATGGTTGCTTACCAAAACGCCAATGGTTGCTTGTGGAGATGAATTGTAAACATCGCGTATCGCCGCAACCGTCGCCGCATGCATGATCGCTTTGTTCGATGGCGATTCACTCTCTCCCGAATTGTTGTCGCTAGACTCTTCTGACGCGGCCAAGGTTTCATTTATAGGATCGCCAGAACCGTCGACGCTGGCTTCGGCGATCCGAACATAGCCAGGAAGTTCTGTTTTGGCAGTCGTGTGATGTGGGAAATTGCGTTGCCATTCCAGCAATACGGAGCGATCGACCTCCTTGCCCTCCGACTTTAGACATCGATCTAGGTTTTCAAAAACCATGTTCACTGCCTCCATGATCACTGGGCTAGATCGGTAACTGGTCGCCAAAGGATCTGCTGGGGAAAGATGTTCGTGTAATTGGTTTTCGACAACATCAAAAATTTCAGCCACACCGCCGCGCCAAGAATAGATAGCTTGTTTTTTGTCGCCGACGCAAAAGAAAGTACCGGGGT
>JBGSIY010000214.1:0-6412 GCA_041742275.1 Pirellulaceae bacterium
TAGACATACTGGTATTCGTTGCCTTCCTTGACAGGAGCAAAGATGGACCGAAACTCGTTCACGTAGAAACGTCCACCGTCGTAGCCCTTGTGCTCGCGAATCTTTGCGGCTGTCAGCGCTGCTTTTACCGGATCGATGACCTTGCTAAGCAACACAGTCTTTTCGACATTTGGACGTGGCGAGAAGCTGTATTCAATGTCCTTTCCTCCGGCTTTCAACTTGTATGGAATGCCAGGGTGAGGACCAACCCACGCATCGCCTGGTGACAAGGGATTGCCTTGCCAATCGATGGGCTCGCCACTAAGGATCTTCCCCTCAAACTCGAATCGCAGACGTTTGCTGTAGGAACCTGCGAGGTAGTAATCACTATTACCAACGACTGGCACGACAACCTGTTGATACTCATTGATGTAGAACGATCCATTCAATCCGCCACCGTGCGCAGATTTCACAGCATTGACCATTGCGACGAGCTCGGGATGCAACTCAGTGCTTGCATACCACTTTTCGCCGTCCCTTGTGTTATACGTAATAGACACGATCGGTCCCGTTGGTCCACTTCGAACCGTGTATTTCGCGTCCTTATTGACGTTGTTAGGACAATTTCCTTTAAACACTGGAAACTCAGGCATTGTGGCTCTCCATGTCAAACCAAAGACGGCTATTAATTCGGCCAACATAAACAGGTTGCCAGCCATCTTCGCCTGGTCCACTCAATCCAACCGGGCATTTTGTGAGAACTATGCCAGCATGGTTAACAATGAATCGTAACCCGCCAGATCGACGTATACTTCGAAGTGCGTAGATTAGTGCTGTGTCTTGGACACGTGGAAAGACCGAGCGTCGCCCATCTTCATCTACCATTTTGAAGTAAATCTCGTTTCGACCACTCAGGTTAAACGGGAGGCCGACATAAGGCAGCTTCCATGGGTCTCCAACCTGCAGTCGTGAATCATCGGCTAGATCAATTACCGCTTCATCGTCAAACGGATTATAGAATTGCAAACCACCCGTTAATTGACCCACGAGAAACCTACGTCCGCCGCCATCACTGGCCGGGACCAGAACTTGGCCATACTCGTTAATCGTAAAGATGCCGCCACCGCTACCTCCAGCTTTTCTCTTTGCTGATTCGACCGATTCTGTTAGGGCCATGGAAGTGGCAGATTCCAACGCCCAGCAGGTTCCAATGCCGTCTTCGGTACTCCATACAATGGATGGCCAAAATTGGTCACCGTAGTACTTCAAGTGAAAGACTGAATAGTCACCGGGGATACGGGCATATCTTCCCGTCCAAAAACGCGGACGACAGGCTTTGAAAGTTGAAGACTGCACTCTCACAACGATTTACTCCTTGGAATCGCTATCTGGAAACTCTAAGCCGTGACGTAAGGAACATATGAAGAACAGGTTCCCGCCCTCGCGGTATAACGCATGTCCAATTTTGTTAATCTCGATTTTACTGATTTCGATTCCAGCATTTTGCAATTCAAGTGCCAAAGCCACCAATAATTCGGAATCTTCGCCCTTGGACTTATCAATCGCGCGGTCGCGCCCTCTCGCGAATGCCTCGCCTCCCCTAACCTTTTTACTGATAATACCGCCAGATTTGCGTTTAAAGCGAAGCCCATCGTCCAAAATAGGCAAGTTAGAAAAAGGGTAGGGGCTCCCGGCTTTTGCATTTACGAGCCACGCGGCGATTTCCTCGTCAGTGGGCTCTGTCGCCAGATTTCTTGTGAAGGACAAAGGTTCCTTGAGTTGTGCGACGAATAGAGTCTCCCACTCGTCTTTCACAGGAATCCGAACAAGTACCAATTTCTTCTTTGGTGTTATCTTGAACTTGCCAGGGCCGCCCTTAACTCTGATAACAGCCTCTGCTAAATGCTGTGAATTTGAAGCATACTCATCATCTGCATTCCGAATGTTATACTTCGAGTCACAACTGAACTCGGGACCTTCGTACTGCCCAGGGTAAATATCACCAGGTTCAAGCAACGACGCGTCGACCTGAATCTCATTAGGCAATGGCGTTTGCGGCGGGCCATCCTGTAGCCTTGGATCAGACTCCAAATCCCAAAGGAAATATCGATTCTGCTCAACGCCCGTCGTTGCATCCCAATCAACCTTACCGTAAATGTGCTCTTCGCTGCTTTTGTCTGCGTAAAGTACGTATATGCACGACGACTTCTCTTCCCCATTCGGGCCACGATGGCGACGAAGAACTCGCCCCAAACTCTGAATGCGCTGACGGACGGAGCCGGACGATGCGACAATTATCCCAACATCAACCGCTGGTACGTTAAAGCCTTCTATTAATGAACGGGCTGAAACAATCACTTGAGCGACTCCACGTCGAAACAGATCGAGGCCCATTTCACGAATCGAACCAGGCAGTTCGCTGTGCTCTGCAATCACCGGAAGTCCCACAGCACGAAGCCTTACGTACAAGTCCATCACTTCATTGATGCTCTCGTGAAACAAGATGACTCGAGCATCTTTGTTTAGAGCAAACTCTATCTTGATCAATTTCTCCACCGCGATGTGGCGAGCGTCTAGACGATTGAGAAGCTCCCTTCGTTTTGACGTGTCCGAAACGAAGCGCATGGCAATCGCTCCAACTTCCCCCCGATTTCTAGTGGCTACATTCCTTGCCCATGCGAAAAAATCGCCGCCAGCAGATCGTGAATCGCGATGGCCTCGGAGCTTGGACATAGAATCGGTGATTGACCGAGATAGGCTCTCGTACCGATTTCTTTCTACAGAGTTCATAGGAAGGCCGAAGTGGTTGATCGTGAACTTCGGTACAAGACCCTCCCTCAGAGCATCCGCCAAATTGAATTCATAGATGATTCGTCCAAGCTCTTTTCCAAGAAGTGACTCATCGTATCCTTCGTCGGAGTCATCCTCACGCTCGGGCGTCGCGGATAGGCCCAAAGACCACTTTCTCTCTGTCTTGAAGATTTGTGACGTCTCTTTCGCGCCGGCGCGGTGGCACTCATCGGCGACAAGCAGTAAATGGTCTCCGATCCCAGCCTTTTTCACTATCTTCGCAAGTTGCTGGCTGGCCGACGCAAGAACGGAGATCAGGACTCGTTTGCCACTATCAAAGTCGTCAGAATAACCCCCGCCCAAACGGCCGATCGCCTCCAATGGTAGATTCCCGTGTTCGCGGAACGCATCGTACCATTGGTGTAACAACACAATGGTTGGAACCACGATCGCCAATCGCAAGTCTGGGTCCGTGTCATTTTGCAGACGTTCAGCGATTACCATTGCAAGCAGAGTTTTGCCGCCGCCCGTGACAACCTTTACCGTGCCCTGGCCGTCATTTTCACGCCAATTCGAGATGCACTTCTCCTGCCACTCATATGGCATGATGCCCTTTGTGAGGGACCACTTTTCCGGCACCGGAACTTCTGGCGATGCAATTTCGCTTGGTACAGTCTCCTCATCCGTGAACCGTTTGCGTCCGGTTGTAGCCATCCACTCAAGCAACCGCAGTTGGTGCAAATGAAGTGTTTCCGTTGGTCCAAATGGAATCTTGGTAGTTGTGTTTTCTGGCTCGTCCATCCGACTATTTCCCTCCTCCGCCGAGGTTGATCTTTTTTCCCATTTGTTGAGCGAGGATTTGAGCTTGGTCCTCTGCGCCATCGATGCGGCAAAGTCTATCAAGGCACTCCATGGCTTTGTCCTCACGCCCTTGTACCGCTCGAATTCGACCTAGTTGGAACAGCGCGGTCGGTTCGTATTCATCAAACATGATGGCTTCGTTGTAGTAAGTGCATGCTTGATTGATATCTCCAAGCTCTTCATACGCTTGGCCAATTTTTGCTGCGATCAACGCGGACGGCTGCTGGGTGAAGAGCTTCTGAAGTATCTCAATCGCCTTTCGAATCTTGGGATTGCTTCCATCAAGCGCCAACGAAACTCCGTATCGATAGGTATACCATCGATCCTCTGGCCATAAATCCACAAGTTTCTCGTAGTGCTCGACGGCATCCTCGTATCGCTTGAGCTTTATGCTCGTGTCAGCAATACCCTCGATCGGAACTCGTTTCTCTTCATCAGACCAGGAGTTTCGCTCCATCCAACTCAGTGCTTTTCTGAAAGCACTCAAAGCGGCTTCATATTTCCCGGTTCGCTTCGAAGTTTCACCATAGATGATCAGTATACGAGGCGACGTTGACATACGCTGCATTGCCTTCTCAAGCTGCGTCAGCGCGTCTTCTAGTTTGCCATCACGAATAAGTTCTTCGGTTGCACCAAGAATGTTGTCTGCTGGGCTAGACGAATGAATGTGTTCGGGACGTGCAACTTCCAAGACTTCGGGCTCGGCATTCGCTGTCGCCTGCAGAGACTCTATCGCTGCCAGAAGTTCACACCCCGTCGCGAATCTGTCCTCTGGTTTTTTCTCAAGACATCGTGAAACGATGTCGTCCAATGGCTTTGGAATCGAAGCGTTAAGCTCACGTGCTCTTGGGAATGGGACCTGACGGACATATTCAGACCAAGAGCTTCGTGGAAATCGGCCCGTGAGAATCCGATATGCAATAACGCCAGCAGCATAAATGTCGCTTGCGGCGCATCGCTTCCCCTCCCCACCCTCTGACTTATCCATCAGCTCTGGAGCTAAGTAAGGGAACGCTCCGTTACCGTCGGTGTCGACAAACTTTTCAGGTAGTTGCTTGCTCTGACCAAAGTCTACCAGTCGGACCCCTTTATCAGGGTCCACAATCACATTGTCGAGCTTGAGATCACCGTGTCCGACAGGCGGCTGTTGCATGTGCATGTGCGCAAGCCCCTCAGCGATCCCTTTGAGCCAGTCCAATACTGTGTTTAGGGACGCGGGCATCGGTGATCGTGAGTCGCCAATCAAACGGTGGAGGCTTTCGCCTGGAACGTACTCCATCCACATGATGGGGAGTCCGTCGATGCGTTTGGCATCGAAGATCTTCACCAATCGACTATGGTCGAACTTCTCGGCCGTTTGCGCTTCGCGAAAAAGGAATTTGTCACCGCTTTCCGATTGCTTAAAAATCTTAATAGTGACCACAGGGGGCAACTTGATTGCTTCGTAGTCAATCACCTCCGCCTTCCAGACATAGCCGAATGAACCGTCACCAAGAAAATCCACAAGCTTGAATCGACCACCGAGAATCACACCACGAGAGATGTCGGCTATCTTCATAGCTGCACCTCAAGCAATCGAACATGTTCTGAGATTCGTCCGAAGATTGCATGGGCGAGCACGAAGGACGCGTCGGTTCCGATTCCAGAGATCATTCTTCCATCTGGGCCACGGAATCCATTGTAGGCGACAGACCGTGCTGTTTCATTTCCAACAAGATTCGTTCCGGCAAGAGTCCAGGGTACTAGTACCATCACATGCGGATCGTGATTCAACGACTCGTAGCTTAAAATCAGGTTTTTGGCTTTGTCTACAAGCTTGGTCTGCTGGCCAGACTCAAACCGCTCGAACTCTCCGATGAGCTTGACCTTCTGATCCTCCTTAGACCACCATACGAAATCTGGGCGCACAAAAGTGTTACCAACTCGAATCGGGAACTCGGTTGCCGCCCAGAAACCAAGATGACGTCCAAGTGCAGCGAGGTAATTGAACCCAAGTGAGTGGACTCCAACGCTCTCATCTCGAACGCCCCAAGCAGTTAACATGGGAAACTCTGAACGCGCAAACTCGAGAGTCGTAAACTCGCGACTAAGAGCAGATTGGATTTGCGCGGCAGTCATCGTCATGGATTAATTGGCTCGTCGTTGATTTCGAATTCTGAAGGCTAGCTCGTTGCTACATTTACCCAGGCATCTGGCCGGGGCCCCATTCGTCAAGAATCTTTGGCGACTCGCCACCGTGTTTAAGCGCTTTGTAGCCGATACGAACAAGCAGTGGAGCCGGAATCGAACGACCCGATATCAACGCTTCACCGGTCGACAATGCAGGCAGTTCGTCGATGTCTGCCTTGCTCAACTGTTCGGTTGCTTTCCGAATAAATGTCTGATCATCCGGGTTTTTGATCCTCAGGGTTATCAAGGTATTGCACTGGCTTGTGACGTCTGGATCTAGCTTGCTCGGACGCTGACTAATCACGGCGAACCCAACACCGAATTTTCGACCTTCCCCGGCAATCCGCTTTATGATCGAACGACTAATTGATTGACCGCCAGCAGGTGCAAAGTTGTGGCCTTCCTCGTATACCAAGAAGCAGGGGCGAAGAGGATCAATCTTGTCTGTCGCTGCGTTGAGTATCTCATTCGAGATCAGTGCCACAATGATCTGTCGAGCTTCATCAGACAGACCTTGCAGATCAACGATGACCAACCGACCAACGCCTTTGCCCCGTCGACCGATCAGGTCTTTGATATCGGTAGGGTGTGTACAGGCTGCTGTGTAGAACGC
>JBGSIY010000215.1:0-6476 GCA_041742275.1 Pirellulaceae bacterium
GGCCCCCGGCACCTTGAGTCACCGAGTAGATATGCCAACCCTCGGCCAGTTCCACCGTGACTGACAGTTTCCCCGTGCGGGCACCCTCGTCGACTTTGAACCGAGACGTTACGGTGATTTCCGTTTCTTCGTTACCCCCGACGTTAAATTGGCTGAGGTCGACTTGGGCAAACAAAGGTGCCGAAGATGGAACAATCCAGCCGCCCATGATCATGAAAGTCAGGCTGAGGGTCAGGCACAGTCGATTAATGCGATGCATAGTAAAATTAGGGGCTTGCTGAAGAACTGAATTTTTACGATTGAAGATCACCGGTCGACACATGCTTACACTTTTTCCAACGTGGGTCCTTGTTTTTCCAGCAAGTCGCCACTCTATGAATGTTTACCCTATTAATGTTCACGTTGGTGACACAAAAATAGTTCATGGTCGGCCCACAGCTGCGCCGATTTCGTACAGCTGAACCTGCTGGAAATCGTTCACTTCGGCTTATCAAAAACGTCGAACCTATCAAGCTCGTTCGAAATCGATGGTCGCAGGCCTTGCCCGCATTCGTCTTGCCCGCATTCGTTGCGTCTTTGGCGGCCGATCGATACGGGCGACGATAATCGTCATCTTTAATTTAGCGAAGTTGCCCTAAAAAATCGATGCTATTGTGAATCGCCAGCAATCGAATTGTTCCCGAAATAGGCGGAATTCGCGCGGCAATGCGTCAAATGCCGCGGTGTAACGGCTCATTCAGCTGAAGTCGGACCGTCAATCGTTTCTTTGAGTTTATGATTCAGCCCTGTGGCTGTTTTGGCCGGGACAGTTTGAGTGGACCAAGCAACCGCGAATATAAGACTAGCGAATTTTCGGCAATTCCGTTCCGAATCTGCCATCCGTATTGGCTTCATATTGCCGGTCGGTCCGCAGCAAATAGTCTCCAAATCGAGCCTGAATCACTCGATCTCGAATGGGAATACAACTTGAATCACCCGTACAAACCTGCCCATTCAGCCGAACATCGATTTTCAGATCCTCCGGCGTCTGGCCGGGCGCAATTTTAATTGGCAAAAAAAACTCGATTTCCCCAAAATGTTTTTCTTGGCGCTCGCCAAAAACAGGATCTTTTTCGACCAAAATCGGGGGCTTGGTGGGCCGGAAGGCTCCATTAATCTCAAATCCATCATGAGTGGCTACCTCGATTTTAGTCGCGGAAACCCCTTCTTGCGTCAAGGCATACAAGTAGCTCTCGGTGGACAACTTGGCGGCCACGACGAGATATCCCGATCGTTTCCCCGGCTCACTGACGATCCAAGCCTTGAGCTCAATCGGATTGTCTGCTGGTTTCGTCGCTTCGGCAGACTTAAATGCAGAAGAGTATTTCCCGGTTGGGGATGACCACGATTGGCCGTATGCGTTGCAGGGTAGGGCCAGTATTAGTGTGAAAAAAAAAGGCAGAATCGGTTTCGTGATGATCCAGTGGCCTTCAGACCTGGCATGAATTTTGGATTGGATCATCGGCTCCCCACAAACAAAAGCATCTTTAGCGATTTTCTGAAAGGACAATTACCAAAATGGGAGCATTGGGAGCAATACCGTTTTTCGGTTTACCCAGTTTGACTTTACTCCTTTTTTACTTCAAAAGTGCGGAAACAACGTTGCCATGGACGTCCGTCAAGCGGTACTGGCGCCCTTGATAGCGAAAGGTGAGTCGAGTGTGGTCGATTCCGCAAAGGTGCATCAACGTGGCTTGCATATCGTGAACGTGGACGGGATTCTCCACAATGTTCCAACCAAAATCGTCGGTCACTCCATATTCAAAACCGGGGCGGACCCCACCTCCTGCCATCCACCAACTGAATGCTTTGCCAAAATGATCGCGTCCCGTTGGTTTATTTGAGTCACCCTGGCCAAAGGGCGTTCGCCCAAACTCGCCGCCCCAAACAACCAAAGTATCGTCCAATAACCCACGTTCTTTTAAGTCTTGAACAAGCGCGGACGAGGGCCCGACAGTATCAATGCACTGCTGTTCCAACTGCGTGTATAAGTTGCCATGTTGGTCCCATCCCGAGTGCATCAATTGCACAAATTTAACGCCCCGTTCGAGCAATCGCCGAGCGATCAAACAATTGTTGGCGAATGTTCCTTTGTTTAAGGCATCGGGGCCATAACGCTCGAGGGTTCCCGCCGTCTCGTTGGAAAAATCGACAAGGTCGGGGACGCTGGATTGCATCCGAAAGGCCATCTCATATTGTGAGATACGAGTATCGATTTCCGGATCACCATATTCGGCGAGATGGGCTGAATTCATAGCCGCGATGCTGTCGAGTAATGCTCGGCGACTTTGGGGACTCACGCCGTGGGGGTTCGCTAGATAGGGGACCAAGTCGCCTGTGTTGCGAAATTTAACACCCTGAAAACGGCTGGGTAAAAATCCGCTCCCCCAATAATAGTCGAAAAACAATTGGCCGCATGTTTTCCCTTTGTCGCTGGAAGTCATCACGACGAACGTCGGCAAGTTGTCGGTGTCACGACCCAATCCATAGGACATCCAGGCTCCCATGCTGGGGCGACCGGGAACTTGCGAGCCGGTTAAAAAAAATGTAACCCCGGGCGCGTGGTTCACGGCTTCAGTATTCAAACTTCGCACCAAGCATAAGTCGTCCGCGATCGGTTCCAATTTGGACATCAACTCACTCATACGAATTCCCGATCGACCATAGGCGCGAAACGGCTTGATCGCTGGAACGCATGGCCATTTACCGTAACCCGATGACATCGTCGATAAACGTGTGCTGCCGCGAATACTATCTGGGATGTCGGTTCCGACTCGGTTTGCCAGTTCGGGTTTTTCATCGAATAGGTCGACATGAGAGGGGCCTCCGCCTTGCCACAGCACAACCACGCGTTTGGCTGAGGGGGCATGATGGGGAAGTCCTGGCAACGCGCCGCCATCGGGGACCAGGCTCTCCACTATTTTGGATTGGCTCGCGGGGGCTCCGATGCTCTCATGGCCCAGTAACGAGGCAAGTGCGGCGGCGCCGATACCGCTGGCACTTGTTCCAAAAAATCGCCGCCGATTAACCCGATTGATGTTTTCAAGTCGCAATGCTGCGTGATCCCAATTGTACTGTTCCATTTTTTACTCTCGCACCAACGACTCATCGAAATTATAGATCCCCAAACACACGGCGGTCATGGCGGCGTGAACAACGGGATCCAGCGTTTCATCGCGGGGTTTGGCCCCGACAGCCAGTAATGCCCTCGCCCCCTCGGGATCGGTCTCATAGAAAGCCAACTGCTGTTCCCAGATTTGATTCAAAATTTGTTGCTCGACGTCGCTGGGTGGCCGGCAGAGAACTTGAGCAAATGCCCAAGCGGTTTGATTGGGCCGGTCAACTGTTGCCTGCAAACTTCGTTCGGCCAACACCCGAGCGGCCTCGACCCAAGTCGGATCGTTGAGTGTCGTCAATGCGTGCAAGGGCGTGCTGGTGGGAGTTGCACGTACGCGACACGTTTGCCGATTGGAAGCGTCAAACATATTTGTAGGCCCGACCGTACGGCGCCAAAAGGTATACAAACTACGTCGATAAAGGGCGTTGTCTTGGGAGGCGGGGTAGGTGAAGTCGCGTTCTTTGGTGATGGCCAGCGCCTCCCACACACCATCGGGCTGGTAGGGATAGACGGGAGCGCCGCCGATGGCATCGTTGAGGAGTCCAGAGGAGGCCAAGGCCCAATCGCGCAAAATCATCGCGGGCATACGAATGCGACTGGCCCGCGCGAGCCAGCGGTTGTCAGGGTCGTGCTCGCGGTGCCATGGCGTCATCTTCGATGATTGGCGATACGTGGCACTCGTGAGGATCAACCGATGCATATGCTTTTGACTCCAGCCCGACTCGCGGAATTCGACGGCCAACCAGTCCAAGAGCGCCTTGTGTTGAGGGTACTCCGACTGAACGCCAAAATCCTCCGCCGTTTTGACGATGCCCACGCCAAAAAAGTACTGCCACATCCGGTTGACCTGAACTCGGGCCGTCAGCGGATTTTCTTCGGCCATCAACCAGTGGGCGAGGCCCAAGCGGTTGCGTGGAGCGGACTCCGGTTGTTTCGGCAAAAATTCGGGAGTTTGAAAAGAAACTTCCTCGAGTTTTTTTAGATACTCACCTCGATCCAACACATGCGATTGACGTTTTTTCGCGTCGCTCATAATCATCGGTCGTGGTATTTGGTCTGCTCGATAATCGGCCAGCGTACGCTGGATTCTCGCCAACGCCTCATCGTCATCCGATTTTTTTAACTGGCCCCGCACTGCTTGGTCGAAATGTTTTCTTAATCCGCTGTCAATCGATTTTTTTTGTTCGTCAGTTCGTTCCTCTGGTGGCAGGGCGACGAGTTGCACCAATTCTTCTGGAAAACCAGTGATTGCGTCAATGGTACCATCGGCCTCGAGCCCTAGTCGCCAAGCTGAGAACAACAGGTCCCCATAGGCCTGCACCTTGGGAGTCAGGTCGTCAATTTGTTTCTGCAGTTCGGCAATTTTGGCCAGATTTTCGGCAGTCGGTAATTCCAAAACGGGGTCGTCGACTCGAATCCGCGAGGAATAGAACCGCGGGACTCCTTGTTCTGGGACTTGGTTGAATGCGTCTAACAATCGGTAATAATCTTTTTGCGTAATCGGATCATACTTGTGGTCATGACATTGGGCACAAGCGACTGTCAGTCCCAGCCACGTGGTCGCCGTTGTATCAACGCGATCAAACAGAACATTGAAACGCTGTTCCTCGGCAATCGCTCCCCCCTCACCATTCAGCATGTGATTGCGATTGAAGCCACTGGCAATTTTTTGATCCGTTGTCGCCTCGGGCAACAAGTCCCCGGCCAGTTGCCAAATAGTAAATTGATCGAAAGGTAGATCTTCATTGAGAGCCCGAACGACCCAGTCTCGCCACAACCATTGCCAAGTATCACCGTCTTGTTGGAAACCATTGCTATCGGCATACCGAGCGGCGTCGAGCCAGGGAAGAGCGAGTCGTTCGCCATAGTGGGGACTCGCCAACAATCGTTCGATCAATTTTTCATAAGCATCGGACGACGAGTCGTTCACAAATTCTTGCACTTCAGCCTGCGTGGGAGGGAGACCCATCAAGTCTGCATACAGACGCTTGATCAGCGTGGACCGTTCTGCTTCGGGAGAGGGCGAAACTCCCTGGTTTTCCAATTGGGCCAATACAAAAGCATCAATCGGATTCCGAATCCAACTCGATTGCTGCACCGTTGGTGGTTCCGGTCGGGTTGGGGGTACAAACGCCCAATGCGTTTGGTACTCGGCTCCCTGCTCCATCCAGCGTCGCAGCAACTCCTTCTGCTCAGAGGTTAAATGGCGATTCGAATCGGGAGGAGGCATCAGCTCGTCGAGATCTTCGGAATAAATCCTAGCCAACATACCGCTCGCACTCGAGTCACCCTCCGCGATGGCACCGGACGCCAAGGCATATGCGCGGATATCCAATCGCAGATCGGCCTGACGCTGATTGGCATCTTGGCCGTGACAATAAAAACAGTTTTCCGAAAGTAAGGGGCGGATGTCGCGATCAAAATTAATTTCATCAGCAGGCAGACGAAGAGACCAGGTCATCATCCCCATCGCAACCCATCCAAAAACGAACAGACTCCAGCACCGAAGAACCCGTTTCATAAGACGCTTCTGTCCCCATCGAATGGGACGTCGCGATATCAATCTAAGGCAATTCATAGCCATCCAATTCAAACTAGCCAGCTGAGTCGCGTATAAAAAAACTCAACGAATTTAAAGTCCACAAGGAAATCGGTAATCTGAAAAATTGGTGATCTCACCATGATCGATTTGGATACGAACCGAATGGCACACACCGGTGTTCAACGATTTATTCCCTTAACGGGGTAGCTGTATTTCTGAGAACCTATCCAAACCCTATTAGCCGTGGGGCACTAGTCCACGGTTTATTCGGTCGAACCGGACGCTAGCGCGTTTCGGCTGATGATTCCGATCCGTTTTGGAAT
The DNA here is from genome assembly GCA_041742275.1 of Pirellulaceae bacterium. Lineage (GTDB taxonomy): Bacteria > Planctomycetota > Planctomycetia > Pirellulales > Pirellulaceae > BJ22. Next base: position 6,023 of record JBGSIY010000215.1, read on the forward strand.
AGGCTCCTATTGCCAAAACAGTCAGGTAGCCTCAAAAACGCTATGCCCCGTAAACGGTTACCCTCAATGATAATCCATTTTCCATCAAGATTCTGCTTCAACTCAACGAACATGACATCAAATAAAGAATTTAAGGGCAAATAGATGCCATGGCAAACATGCGTCTCTCGTCGGTTAGTTTGGTCCTTTTTCGATTGGTTTTCGCCTTACGAGCTCGGTCCACGATCATTGTCAATTCCACGTTGATGCGGTTGCATTGTGGCCGTAGGGTCTCAGTGCCCGATGGTTAACCAGCGGCAACAGAATTGACGCTTATTGAAAAAAGGAGTCAAATTACGGGGAGTGGTTTTTTGAATCACTCGAACTACGTATTTGGGCCAGTAAATAAAGGCTAACTGATTTGAAAATGATCATCGCGGTGATACAGCCGACCAAGGTACGGGCGGTTAAGGGT
>JBGSIY010000216.1:0-4179 GCA_041742275.1 Pirellulaceae bacterium
ATCACACCCAGGGATACCCGTTATGAATTGGATGACACGCAAGACGCTAATTTATCATGTACCAGTGACTCGTCGGATGCCGTCGAGCTCCGGAGCGTCCAATCGATCGGCTTGTATCTGGTTTCAAAACAAAAACAGACGAAGCCTCTTACTGCCGATTATGATCGGCATTCTGCTATTGTCCCTCACGCAATCCACTTTTGCGTGCGTCCAGGAAAACATCCCCCCATGGATTACCGACGGACCCATTCTGGAAGATACCAAAGCCTCCTTGCAAATACCACTGAAAACGTTCGCAACCAAGTTGTTCATTGAGATCGAGCTTGGAGGTATACCTCGGCGTTTTGTCCTGGACACCGGCTCCCCTTCGATGATTGACGCTCGACTTGCCGAAGAACTGGGTTTAGTTAAAGTAGGATCGAGTCGGGGTCGAGATGCGCATGGTCACATCATCCAAAGTGAAGTTGTCCAGGCAAACCTGAAAATCGGCGGCGTCTGGATCAAAAAAGTCCCGATGTACAAAGCTCGTTTTTCGGATTCGGTGGCAACCCAGACTTTTATTGGCGACGGAGTTCTCGGTTCGGAGATCCTAAAACTAGGAGCTTGGCAAATCGATCTAAAAAACTCCCTGCTGCGATTCAACGTTCAGGCTTCGGCATTGCCATTTGTCGCCGACGTTGATCGACAGACCCTTTACGACTTCGGGTACCCGCACTCGCCAATTTTTGACGTTCATTTCTCGAAATCGGCGCGTAGCAAAGCCATGCTGGATACCGGCTCCCCCAACTACTTTGCAATTTCACCTGACGATTTTCGCGGCGCAAAAAACGAAAATGGGATCGGACATATGATTTCAGGATTTGGCTCTCCCGGTAGCTCTTTGGGGGGGGCAAGCTGCCGAGTGCGATCAACAGCTGGCCGAAATGAGCAGTTTGTCGATTGATGGCTTGGATCTAGGGATCGTGCCCGCGATCTGCCGAGACGCGACCCCCAGTTTGATCGGAGCTCGCTTGCTGGAACACTTTATTGTCACCCTCGACATGCCTAAGCAATCGGCCTACTTTTATGAATTCACTCGCCCCGTTTGTTCGCAGCCTTCGTTCGGTCTCACCTTTGCTTTCAATGATGAGATAACGGTTGCCATGGTTTGGGATGATTCGGCAGCTGCCAAGGCAGGAATTCGGCCGGGCCTCAAACTGATGGCCATCAATGGCAATAAAACCCAAATGACCCCCCAGGGAATTCAAGCGGCGTTGGAGGCATTGAAAAATGAAAAAATTCATTTGGAATGGGAAGGAGGATCGGCCACGCTAATCGAAAAGATTTGCGTGACCGATGACAAGTCTACTCCTACTCATGACCTCTTCCCGAAACGACTGTTTTAATATCGTTTGGTTATACGAGTCCAAGATACTCCCCTGAGTCTTCCGCCATCGAAGCTCATATTTAAGATATATATTGTGCCCCATTTATCGTAGGTATGCTTTTGATCGGCACTTTATGAATTGGTGTAAGGGGAGTCAATAGGTGGGTGGCACGAATGGCACGAATGGCAAATGGCAGCACGAATGGCAGCACGGCACCTACCTAACACCGAACAGCACCAAACACTATCAGAATCGATATCAGGAAATGCGTTTTACTTTTTGTGGCGGCGTGTTCCAAGAGCCAGCAAGCCGAGGATTGCAAGTGTAAAGGCCGATGGTTCGGGGATGGCCTCGACCGAAATATTGGCGAAACTGCTAGTCCCAGTTCCCTTAGGGAAAGGTTCGGCTCCCGCCACGATGTGGAAAGCGGGTATGATATTTGCGGCCGAAAAATTCGTGTCAAAACCTGCCGGAACCACACCCACGAACGTAGCGCTCGTGAAAGTTCCACTGAGTGCTACAGTAGACTGGGCTGATTGGTAATGGAAAAATTGTCCGTCGCCCCCAGGCGCAGACATATTCCCCAAAAGTGGTGTCACAGATGGTGTGTCACCCGTAGCATTTTCAAATGTCCAACTACCAAAATTTGTCGCTTGGTTCCCCCCCCAAATTTCATTGCCAGTACCCATGCTTAGGGTGAATATGGCATAGGGACTTGATTTACCAACTTCGGGAATGGCTGACCATGAGAAGCGATTACCTTGACCCGCTGTTAGAGTGATACGTATGGTCTCCGCGCCCAACGTCGACCAGTCTACTGCCGGCCAACTGATTGCACTGCCGTAAAGATTCGCCTCTGCTTGACCGTCAGTGTCCGAGTGGCTCCCACTGAAAGTGGACGTCACGTCGATCAGGCTGGCCTGTGTAGCTTTGGAATGAAGGAGCGATAGTAAAAGCAAAAAAGCAACTATTGTTGAGGCACGACGGCAATTTGGCGACACGACCCATTGGCTCTTACGAAAAACATATAACATCATCGATTTCCATTATTAAAAAATTCTAAACAGTGGCCCTTACCTACATACCACCGTTTGAGAACGAGCTGTGCCAACGATTTTTCAGCGAAAATCCTTTAGTGTCTGATGGGGGTTGCATCTAGAGAAACTCGCTGACGGGCGTTCTCACGTGATCGTAGCGTCGGCGGGCTCGTCTCGTTTGAGCCCCGGATTCATCGCTACCGAACACGCCGACGTCGACCGACCGCGCCGAAGACGGCTAGTCCGACCAACAGAAAGGAGGACGGTTCGGGGACTGCGCTGAACGTTGAAGCATCTTGATGAATTCGGATGAAATCAACCGACCCAGCAAACGATTCACTTTGACTGGTAACAAAATCATCCACGAAAAAATTCAAAATATTGGCACTTGAGACTGCATTGGTATAAAAATTGTCATCAAAACTATCAATAAGGTCACCATTAAGGAAGATGCTAACCGTCCCTGCTTTGCGCTCCAGCCCAAGTGTGAAATCCGTCCCCAATGCTATCGTTCCGTGGTAGCCGCCGCCGTCATAAAAGTTAACTTGGCTACCTAATGTATAAAGACCAATGTCGGAACTCAGACTCTGAAAGTCAATCAATTTTTTATAACCGCTTAGGTTATCGTCAATACGAACCTTGAATTCAATTCCGTAGTTCGAAGTATCCAACAACGCTAAGTCCAACCTCAGCCCTTGATTACTTGAAAAGTGGTATCGCCCACCACTGACCGATCCTCCAGAGGCGACCAGATCTACTCCGGCTCCCAACGTATCGGATAATCCGCTGTTAAAATCGTAACTCTTGATAAGTGCACCTTGCACCTCCCCGGCAACATTTGCGAGCATTATTACTGCGATCAAAGCAAATTTGAACTTCATAAGTAGCAACCTTCAATTTTTAAATGTTTCAATCCCATTCAAGCCTTAAGGATCATTCTTCAACAGGGAATCATGAAAAATGTACGTTGCCCAAGTGCTGAATGGCCAAAAGCCATCTTTTCGCCCTCGAGAGTGCAAGGATTGCGGTAAAACACCGTAACCACTCCGGCGCAGGCGTAAACGTGCCGGAATCTACGGTGATCCAACGGCTTCTACTTACTCACCACCGTTTCCAAGCGAGCTGTGCCAAAGATTCTTGAGAAAATGGACGCCCTACCAAACTTGTGTGCGTGGGCTAAGAGGTACGAGAGGCGAAGCAATGTTGTCTTAGTAGTGAATCCACGCTTCCACCGAGGTGAACTCCGCAGCGAGGAGACCCCGACCCAGCTCGCCTCGGTTGAGCCCACGATTCATCTTTACAGCCAGCGCCAAGTTACAACTTTGCATTGGTCAATTTTGATCGACTGATGGCCCAAGAACATCTACTCGCCGCTTCCTTCGTATCAACACACCGGCGACTCCCAAACCGACGAGCAACAAAGAACTGGGCTCGGGAACCGCACTGCCACTCAGTTCGTAATGGATATGAAATGGCCTTGCGTCGAAATTCAAGTTTCCATTTGCAGATCCATACGACAGATGGCCAGGCGAGACACCATTCGAATAGGAAATAAACGTCGAATGACCAGTTGAGAGACCAAGGTCGGCAAAAAAGTAATACGTCGTATTGGAAGATAAGGTAACGTCGGGAGCAAACGTGTATACCGAGCGGTTCCCCGCCGCTTGAGCCAAGAAACCGGTTGTTGTAGAACTCAAACCTTGCGGAGTTCCCGTATACAGAGCATCCAGCAAGAACAAGTTCCCCAGTGCCCGGTCAGTTCCGTCCACAGAATG
>JBGSIY010000217.1:0-2330 GCA_041742275.1 Pirellulaceae bacterium
CGGTGCCAAAACAGTCTGCCGTTTCGGCGACTTTCCTCTTTTGGCTTCGCACGAAAGAGGAGTGATCATCTACGCCAGAACTCACGTCGTTTCCCCTCCAAATCAAAAGAAAACCAATGCCCAGCATCACAACTGTGGCCATTAAAATATAAATCCAAAAAACGGGTTTGTTGATCATTGTTCTAACCAAAAATCGACTTGTGGTTTAACCCTTAATCGGCCAAATGCCTTCAAAAGGTCTTCTCGTGAAAGTAGCTTTGCCTGTTCTATAAATTCTTCTTGAGAACTCGCACCTAGAATTTTATAAATCGCAAGAAATTGGCCAACATCCAGTCCATCATCTGCCATTCCCGCCGATGACGCCTTAAGAACGTTTACCAGTTTGTTGACTACATCGATATGGCTTAATTTCAACTCTTCAAGAGGCCTGTTCCTCATTATATCAATTTCTAATCGCTCCCTACTTTCATCAAATTCAAATAAAGCGGCATTTGTCTCTTCCGCGAATCCCAGCGCAAAAAGTCCAGCGAGCGCAGCGGGCGCAAACCACTGCTCGTTTGATCAAACTCAACGACACCGTCCACTAACGAAGGGGTAAGGGTTTGCGTTTCGGTTACGTTAAACGTCTCCACCCGATCTTGCAAGAAATCTGTCTCAGCCACGATCCGGAGCGAATCGCCCCCCTGAGAACGTATCCCGATCGCGTTCCCTACAGCATGGGATTGAGCCGAACCGTGCAGCACCGAAGTCGCCGTCAACGAACCCGTCGCCGTTAACAACTCACCTTCTGCATCGTAGGTGCTGGTGATCGAACCTCCATGAGTGACCGTCCCCCACAGCGTATGGGGATCGGTGCCTGAGGCTCCGGAAGAATAGCTCGTGTAACCCGAGTCATTTTTTGCATAACCATCATACAATCCACCCCCGGAGTCATAGCCCGAATCACGCCAGAAGACTTCACCGTCCGTCGTCAAAAGATTCGTCGTCGTGACCGTACCAGATGGACTGAACGTCAAAGTACGACCGCCATCGGAACGAAAACCGAACACAAGGCCTGGGCCTAACAGTTCACCTCAGAACGGTCACCCGATTCGCCCCTCCGCTGAAGGCCGAAGTAGTTGGCTAAACCTTCTTCGTAAGATACTTTCATTCTCTATTCCAAACCGGTTTTATCCCGGCACACCATGTCCCCGTTTCTTCCTCTGTCCCCGTTTCTTCCTCAGAAGGAATTTCAAAACGTTTTGAAATCTGCTATTGACCAAAATTAAGACCGTCGCTGATCCCAACAGTTCGTCCTACTGCATCCGGCATCACCTTTCGGATCGTTGCAAGAGCGGCGTCTAGCAAATTTACAATGTGGTTAAAGACACCCGCAGCTTTGATTCCTTTAACTGCAGCATTGTCGACGATTCCTTTGACTGGGGCTACAAATTAACAACCGGGAATCATCTCAGTCTCCATTTCGTATCGTTGCCATGTTTCTGACGCTTCTGGGTAAATCTCTTTCATTTTTGCGAAGAATGCCACTGCACCATTTTTTAGCGTCGATCGAAACGAGTCGTAGTCAACTTTATTGGTTTCATCGCCAATTGATACCTCAACACAATGCGGGGAAATGAGTTTGAATCGTAGTCGTAGAGGTTGATCTGGGAAAAATACGTCGTAATCCTTGCCATCGCGTAGTTTACCGAGTCCATCAACGATGTAAGCCCACAACTGATCGATCAGGTCGTAGTGCTTCAATTGAAATAGCTCCCGTCCGCTTACGCTGCAAACAATTGCTCCCTCGATGTAATCTTTGTTAGGGACCGAACCAGAAAACTCTTCGATGGGAACAAAGTCGTTGTTAATTCGGAAATATGTCTGGATCATCGTCATAGTGGTACTTGCCTCAATCAAGAATTGGGAAGAACTGGCCAATTCGACCACGATTCAATCCAAGTTGGTACCGAACGCCATTGACGACGCCGGTCATCTGTCCGATTCCATTTGCACCAATCTCGCCTATCCGCGTTGGGTTTTGCCTCAACACTTCGCTAATAGCGTGTTCGATTTCGGAGACGGACATGTTCTTTGGGAAGAAAGACTGAGACGCTTTGGTAGTGCCGTTCCAGTATGACGGGTGATGCCGTTCGAGAATGTGTTTCAGTCCAGACTTGTCGAGTAAGAGATTTCGTCCGTTGACGAAGAACTTCCGCGAATTCCAACCCGACAGAGCATTTACAACCGCTTTCGGGTCCGCTGCTCTAACTGGGGCAATTAAATCTCGCTAACCAAACATCTCCTTTGCTCGCTTCTTCTTCAATTTATCGCATACGCATTCTGTTGCC
>JBGSIY010000218.1:0-4383 GCA_041742275.1 Pirellulaceae bacterium
AAGGAGTCCCGCTCGAAAGCGTGAGCACCGCCAAGCACTACATCGAAAAAACAGAAACCACTCAAGGGCTAAATGTGATCGTTCGAGTGATCGACAAAATCTACCAAACGGGTCGAAAGTACGCCAAAAATTTCAAGAAAACAATGACTATCCAGTTCGATGGGTACCTGCCAAAATGGAACTACACCGCAATCCCCGCTTCAACCTGAAATCGGGAAGATATTTCGGGACAATTCCTAAGCCAGACGGGCTTTTCTCCCAAGCGCCGTCCCAGGGTCGCTCCGACCTCGCTCCATAAAGATTGAACTTGACTCACCGGGGCAAGCCGAGCAAACGCGGCTAGGTGCCCATAGACAGAAGCTTCGGCTACCGGATGCGGCACAATCAGGATGGCATCTTTGCTTAAGTTGGTGAAGACGGCAATTTCGCCGCCGGCATTGAAGTGTTCGGCGAACGCATGCGGGTCAGGGCGGCGCGCCAAGCCAGGGCTGTCAAGGACTACAAATTCAAATGGTTTGGAAAGGGTAGAGGTTGTTACGGCAGGCGTCTCCCATCGAAACGCAGTGAATGGGACATCAGCCAACAACCTGTTGAACAGCTTGCGAAACTCCGCGTCGGCCTGCCATCCACGCACTACGTCCGCAAACGTCGCCGGACGTGAGGCAAGATCGATGGAGAACCGTATACCGCGTGCATTGGCCAGCTTTTCGCTTTTGGGCATCCACATCCGTTAACTCCCTGAAGCCGAAAGAATCCATGTAAGTCCTTGGTTTGGGGCGGGAGTCAATTGTGTAAAATCTGGCGACTCAAACCCGTGATCTTGAGTTGCCTTAAGCAACTACTGTCACAATCGTTCTAACCCCAAACCGCAAGGACAAATAACAACAAACATTCTCGCTCTAGACCTCGGCAAATTCAAGACAATGTGTTGTTTTCGAAACAAGAACGCAGAACAGAGTTGAGGGAACAGGCCTTGTGTTCGGTTTTCATTCCGATGGCGGCCTAAAGAACAACAGACAATAGCGGTCGTTTCCGCCGATGATCGAAGTTCAGTCGTGCCCAATGTCGGCTTCCTCCGAGGTGAACTCGGGGGGCGGCATGAGAAATGTGGGACGCGGAGAAGGGGTTGCGCGGGGTGCCTGCGGTTAGTGCCCAATCCTGGCTTCCTCCGAGGTGAACTCGGAGTCGAGCCATTGAGCCGAGAAGAGGCTCTATTTCAACCCATCGCATATCGCCGTATCTGGTAACTAACACTGAACTCCAGGCCATTCGAACTTCTGCACAACGTAGAAGTCCCTTTGGAGATACGAGATGCGTAGAATCAACCGCAAAAGATTGAATGTGGAGTCATCACTACGCCCGCGCGGTCGCCCCCGCGTCCGTTTTGGGGCCGAAAAGGAAAGCAATGAGTCCTGACGCCCTTGAATTCTCCAGACGAAGACTAGGCACATGAATCCTTCGAAGCGTTATGATGGTGGTAAGCCCGATGGCAGTCCTGGGGCACCCCATCGAAACAAACAAACAAACAGTAGAACGCGTTACAACTCCGCATGTTCAAGACAAAGACATACTTGGTGGAGTTCGCCCTGCAAAACCCGATGAGACTCCAAAATGATGAATGCTTTTGAATACATGAAAGAATGGTATAAGAAAAACTGCGATGGTGATTGGGAGCATCAATACGGAATCAAGATTAACACCGTGGATAATCCAGGCTGGGAGGTTCGCATTGATTTGGCCTTCACTGGCCTGGAAGATGTAGAGATTGAATACGAATTGATTCAAAACTGCGACGATGATTGGTATGGGTTTTCTGTAAAGAATAAGATATTCGATGCCGCAGGAGATCCAGAGAAACTAGAAACACTATTGGAGAAATTCAGGGAGATTGCCGAGAAGAATGAGTAATGCGGCCCCAACGACGTAATTGAATGGATTACTAATACGAGACACATGAGAAGGTCAGTCAGGCTGATGCACGAGAGGCTCTCTCGTTTAGACGAAGCCAGTACGGATGTCCCAGTAGTATTGGGAGGTTTTGAGAAATCTGCTAGCCTTGGAACCGCTAGAGATAAATTTTCTTTCGGTACATTTTACGACAATGGCAAGTAAGTCAAGAAAAAAATTTCCATAGCGTTCAAATGGTATTTGGCTGCTGCAGAAGCCGGTCGTCGGGAAAATGCTTAAAATGCGGCGTCAATATATAGGGCTCTTCTTGGAATTTAGTGGAAACTTAGATGTTCCGGGCCGAGTTAGGCTCGCATTTTTGGCCGAATTAAAACTGCAGAGCGATGGTCTTGATTTGAGGCAATAGCTGAATCGCAAATTGTGTAAATTTGCGATTTCCGATTTTCGTCCCGAGCGTATCCATCGTTGCTTGGCGCCAGCCCCAAACCCCTGGGATTTTTTAGGCATGTGCTCGGAAATTCATCTTGTTTGCGTAGCTGCGTCTGGTCTACTTATAGCGCAGGGGTAAGCGGACCAAGGCTCGGTGGGGACACAACCTTGGAAGGAATGACCTTGCCGATGGGAATTCATCGCGAGTGTCGCGAACGCTGGTTAGTGACACTCATTTTGCTTGCCAAAGCTGGTTGGTTTTGACGAGCAGATTCAGTATTGTTTTCAGCTTTCGCATGCACGTTACGACAACCACCTTTGACTCTTTACCATTTGATTTCTCAGACCTTTCTTGGATTGATGGAGCTATCGACGCTGGGAAACCAATACGTTTGGCAACGCCATTCGATGAGGTGTACGAAGGCAACATCAATTGGATTGAGATCAGGCGAATTCGATCACGTGGCGGAACCCTGATTCTTGATGGTAGGTAAGGCCATGAATACGACGAATTTGCAATATAATTTGGACTCATTCTTGGATGCTGTTCCGAACAGCTATCCGTTTCCAATGGGCGATGGAATAGAGATTCCCATGGAATCCGAAAAGGAGCTTCTTGGCGCAATACAAAATTCAATGAAAGACCCGAATCAGGATTGGCCATCTGTCGGTGAGAAGGTTCGACAAGGATATCAGTGCGCAGTGTTTGCGGTTCGGATGGCGGTCTATGCAGTTAGGGACAACGACAAAAGTATCCTAGAAGCAGGTGCTTATGGTTTGGTTTTCAGCAATGGTCAGGTCGATTGGCGCGACCTGTTGAAAGCGCTTTCGATAATCGACGACTGTTGTAGGCGACTAGGCCTCATGCTGGAAAACGTATTACCAAACAGTGTTGATCGAAACGGAATGCGGGAAACGATTAAAGGCTACCTGCTTCGTGATTCGGAAATGCGAGAAATTGATGCCTTGGGAATTCACACGGAAGATACACCAGAAGGGCTGGTTTACAAAAACAGATCCTAGAGGTTGTTTCCGCCGATGATCGAAGGTCAGTAGTGACCCATCCTGGCTTTCCTGGAGACGAACTCGGAGGAGAGCCTTTAGCCGAGAAGAGGCACTATTTCGGCCCATCACACATCGCCGTATCTGGTAGCGGACCAGGACACTCGCCTTGCCGAGCTGGCCTCGATACTTCTTCAGCAACGCAGACGATTGATTCGTCGTTTCGTAGTCATGCAAGCCCCGCCCGAGTTCATCTCGGTCGAGCAAGGGATTCATCACTAAAGACGCGTAGGCGCATCTTCCTGCCCCGACCGAGTTCATCTCGGTTGAGCAAAGGATTGATCACTAACACCGCGCACGCCGCACAACCGCCCCGGCCGAGTTCATCTCGGTCGAGCAAGGGATTCATTACTACAAACAACCAGTGGTGTGACGGTTCGGCGATCACCACCGAGGTCTTGCTGGAAGAAGTTGACTTCGCGATAAACCACAACACCAACCAAAACTCGACTCCGGTGACCGACTGGGCCCCCTTTTTTTATTAGCTGTTCTGCCTGCGAAAACAGCCTGTCTTTGCCTAGACTGCCAAAAAGGTGTCGGACACCCTTTTTTTGTTCCGACAGCGTATTGTAAAACTTTTGCATGTGAGCGATGGTGGTGTCGCTTATTAATTCGGTTATGGCAGCCATCCTTGGCCTCCAGTGATACAATGAGAAGTTCAGGGACAATATATTGATCCCCATTTGTCATCTGGCCCCAAGAAAAACGCCATCCCAATCCCACACCCAAAAAATTTAGACTTTTATTGATCGAACGGTCTTTAGTAGATTAAGGGTTAAGCCACGAGTCGATTTTTGGTTAGAACAATGATCAACAAACCCGTTTTTTGGATATGTATTTTAGTGGCCACAGTTGTGATGCTGGGCATTGGTTTTCTTTTGATTTGGAGGGGAAACGACGTGAGTTCTGGCGTAGATGATCACTCCTCTTTCGTGCGAAGCCAAAAGAGGAAAGTCGCCGAAACGGCAGACTGTTTTGGCACCG
>JBGSIY010000219.1:0-3127 GCA_041742275.1 Pirellulaceae bacterium
TAAAACCCTTCAGCACCGACCACAATCCGCTTCCGCGAATTGGAAAAACGTATTTCACTAAATTTCCTTGTTCGTCTTTAATGCGATATACCATCGAGTATTTCTCGCGGTACCCGCCTATGCCAGCCACGTCTTCCGCATTACTCAACTTGGACCGAATCGCGTCGGACTTGCTGTCCTTGGCCGTTCTCACCGGATCGTACTCCACCAAAGCTCGTTCGGCATTGGCAAATTTTCCTCCCGATTCCTTCAAGAACCCTTCCATATCCGTTTTGCCGGTTTCCAAATTCACGATATCGGCTTCAACCAACTCACCAAACAATTTTTCCACGCCACCTTTGGCCTCAATCGTTTTGGCGTCGAACCCGGCTACGTTAAGAATATTTCTTTTGCGATCCAGTTCGACATTCTTTTTTTGCAAATCGCGGAGCCCAACTGCGGCGGACGAGACCAACAGAGAGCAGACCAAGCAAACGCCGACCGCCACGATAATCGTATTCAAATAACTGTCTTTATGCATATCGAGCCATCCTTCGTTTGATGTTCGCTTGTACGACAAAGTAATCGATGGTGGGTGCAAAAACGTTGGCAAACAAAATGGCCAACATGATGCCTTCGGGGAACGCGGGGTTCATCGAACGGACCAACACAGTCATCAATCCTATCAGCCCTCCATAAATCCACTTACCTGTGTCCGTCATCGAAGCCGAAACCGGATCCGTTGCCATAAACACAGTACCGAAAGCAAATCCACCGAGAACCAAATGCCACCACGGTAAAATGTTGTAAACCGGTTGATCAATCGGCAACAACCACAAGAACGCGGAGAAGCCAACCATCCCGATCACTGTCCCCGCCATGATTCGCCAGCTACCAATTTTGGAAAAAATCAAAAAGGCGGCGCCCAACAAACAGCAGAAAACGGACGTCTCCCCCATCGAACCATGCATGTTGCCCCAGAAGCAATCCCACCATGTGGTGCCCGCCGCGGCTCCCGGCAAATTATTCATAATAGCAGCGATATCACCTGTTTTAGCAGCGGCAATCTCACCGAGTCCTGTCGCGCCCGTGTATCCATCGACTGCCGTCCATACGGCGTTGCCACTGATTTGAATCGGATAGGCGAAGTACAAAAACGCACGGGCAGTCAAAGCAGGGTTCAAAAAGTTACGCCCCGTCCCGCCAAAAATCTCTTTCCCAATCACCACGCCAAATGCAATCCCTAACCCAACTTGCCACAACGGGATCGTGGGAGGGAGCGTGAGGGGAAACAACATCCCAGTGACCAAAAAGCCTTCGTTGATCTCATGCTTGCGCACGACCGAAAAGATCATTTCGCAAGTGCCCCCGACCGCCATCGTGACAATGTAAACGGGCAGAAAAAACAACATCCCATGTACGACGCATGAAAGAATACTGCCCAGATTCATAAACGAACCGGGGTCCGTCGCGAAATCAATACCCAACATATTCAAAATATCGTAACGCCAACTGCCTTCCCACCATGTCGTGGGGGCAGCAAAGGAATCGCCCTGCACCGCGATGATCTTCTGGGCCTGATACCCCGTATTATACATGGCCATAAAAATACAGGGCAGCAGCGCGATGATGACCATCGTCATCATCCGTTTTGTATCAATCGCATCGCGAATGTGCGTCCCACCCTTGGTGGTTTCACCGGGCGTATACAGGAACGTATCCCCCGCTTCAAACACGGGATAAAATTTCTCCAATTTTCCGCCCGACTTGAATATCGGTTCGATTTTATCGAGTAGTTTTCGGAACATTAAGTTCAACCAATTTCAACGTGAATAGAATGTATTAACCTTCTTTTTCAATCAGCAGCAAGTTTTGTCGCAAAATTTTGCCGTAGTCATTTTTGCCTGGGCAAACATATGTGCACAGACCCAAATCGTCTTCATCTAATTCCAGGCAACCCAAGTTCTGAGCCTCCTCTGAATCATTTACCAACAACGCCCTGAGCAATTGCGTTGGCAAAATGTCAAGCGGCATCACCCTCTCGTATGTCCCGACAGGAACCATAGTTCGGTGGCTCCCCTCAAGACTCGTGGTCATATTGAACTTTTTGGAAAGCAACGAACCCAAGTAGATGTTGGTGATCGAAAACTTGTTCGCACCTGGCTTTTGCCAGCCGAGAAATTCGCGAACATTACCCTCTTCCAAACAGGATACCTGCAAGTGATGACGCCCTACATAGTCCACGGGGGATACCGCATGTCGACCACTTAAAACTGAGCCAGACACCGTTCGCGTGTTCTTCAATTCAACTTTGCCTGCCACCAACTGAGGAATACTGGCCCCCAATCGAGACCGATACAACGCCGGACTCGTGACACGGGGACCTCCCAACGCAAAGACGCGTTCGGACATAATCCGACCTGTTCGGAACAGGTGGCCAATCGCAATCACTTCCTGATAATTCAAAAACCAAACCGTTTTGTTCGGGTTCACTGGATCCAAAAAGTGAATATGGGTGCCAGGCAACCCTGCAGGATGTGGCCCTGCAAAAACTTCAAAAGTCACATTCGGGACGTCTTTTCCAGGGATCCGTGAATGATCTCGCGTGCAAACGAAGGTCTTGCCTCGGGTCAACTTCGAAACGACCGCCAATCCCGCAATAAACCAATCTTTGTTTTGCTCGATAATCAACTCCGGCTCGGCCGAAAGTGGATTCGTATCCATGGCCGTCACAAAAATACTGTGCGGCTCTTGATCCAAGGCGGGGACCCGATTGAACGGCCGAGTTCTCAAACAAACCCATTGACCCGATTCGACCAATTGCTTCCGCACTTGCTCTGAGGTTAACGATTGCAAATTGTCGTGCTGGGCAAACGTTACTTCCGCGTCACCTTGAACGTCAATGACAATCGATTCAAACTTCCGCTTGGCACCCCGATTGACCTCTGCAACCACCCCCGCGGCGGGAGAGGTGTAGACGACTCCCTCGGTTTTCTTGTCAACGAAAACGGGTTGGCCCAAACGCACTGGATCCCCAGGCTGGACCAACATCGTGGGCATCATGCCAATGTAATCATCAGCCACAATACCGACTCGAGATATTGCCGGACCTGCCAGGATGTCTTGAGCAGGCTCACCGGCAATGGGC
>JBGSIY010000220.1:0-7133 GCA_041742275.1 Pirellulaceae bacterium
TTGGTCGTGTAAAACGGCTCTGAGACACGTTGGAGAACTTCCTGTGGCATCCCAGACCCCTGGTCCGAAATAGTCCACAACCAGTGTCGCGCAAAGCGTTGGATGTCAACCACCACAGGGCCACCGGCGACATCGGCATCAATCGCGTTTTGCACGAACGCTCGCATGGATTGACTCAAAATGACCGGCGGAACATACAATGTGGCATTACCGATCTCTTCATCAACCTGAACCTGAACTCGCATCGGTTCGGTGACTTCATCCAACACGGCCGCCCAAAAATCATTGACCGTAATATGTTGGATTGTTTCACCGATGGCCTGTCCCGATTGACTGGCCATGCGGTCTAAAATCACTCGGCAGCGATCGAGTTGGCTGCGGATCAAGTGAATGTCGTCGATCACGTCGGAGGCGCCCGGAGTCTCTAACGGGTTTTGTTCAAAAAAATGTTCCACGTCTCGGGCCACGATGGCAATTGTCGAAAGGGGCGTGGCCAGTTCATGAGCCGTGCCAGCGGCCAACGTCCCCAAGGCCTCAAGTTTTTCGCGACTGGCCTGAACCACTTGAGCGTGTTGCAATGATTCGCCCTGTTGCCGCAAGGCCAGACTTAAACGTGTCAGGAAGTAGACGATGACGCTGCAACTGGTGGCAAACCCCAGCCAATAACCCCATTGAACCAAGCTGACATAACCATTTTCACTGATGGGGCGCAGCAGCTCGCTGACACGCAGTTCGTGAATTTCCACATGACTAAATAGAAGCCAAGTGAAGCAGGTGATGGTCAGGGCGTTCAAGGCCCACGCCCAACCGCTGCGCAGGATCACGGCAGAAAGACTGAGATTCAAAAAGAAAAATAACGAAAAAGGATTATTTGGGCCACCTGTGGAAAACAACAGTGTCGTCAGTGAAAGGACATCCAAGATCATCACCAAACCTAAAATCACATCCCAATTGATCTCGGCATTCTGGCCTGTTCGTTTCCAATATCGCGACCAATAGCGGAGCATCATATTGCTGATGACCGTCAGGCAAATTACGAGGGCCATGGCCCCCTTCATTTGAATATCGATACCTAAGACCAGGACGACCACCAAAATCGTTGCGACTTGTCCGACCACAGCGACCCAGCGCATCATGATCAGCCAATTCAGATTAATCAGGATGCGGCGCGAAGCAGCGAAAGGGGTTTCCATCTGAGGTTAAGGCTCAAAAAAAGTTGCTAAATTAGGGTGCGATCGCCAGCCAAACCAAACGCCATGATCCAAAAAAAATTGGCGGGCTCCCTCGTTTCACAGTTGTGATCATCGTCCTGATCCGGTTAAAACGGTCCGAACATTCTATCGAGTGGAACAAATGCCCCGGGAATGTACAAGTCCGGATCTTGGCTTAGGGCAACTTCGGGGTTAAAACTACGAATTATCGCAAGTCGTAAACTGTAGCTCGTTTTGTACAGACCGTATTCTCGTTGGCAGTCTCGGCCCTATCATGTTGAGATCGCGTTAATGTGAATCGGGACTGACCGAGTCGGGTTATTACCTTCCGAAACAAGTGTGCTTTTTTCGTTTCGTATTTAACTGAGTGCCGTGATTTTTTTACAACACTATCAATCGCAGGTTTCCCGTGGTTAACGAAATCCCCAACTCCGCAACTGCTCTGCCGGCGCAGCCTGAACCACTTGGCCAGGCGAAGTCCGTCGTCATTCGGGAGAGCGACCGTTCCCCCAGGATGACCCATCATTCGTTGACGATCGTCTTAGCCGTGATGTGTATTATTCCTGTTATTATCATTGGCGTCTTGTGGTCTTACATGCCGCCCGTATTCGAAAAGCAATTGAAAGCCGAAGTCAGTGCAGCCAACTTGCCGGCGCCGGAGCACTACGATATCCCGTTAGCCGATCGCCCCGAGCTGCCGAGTGAGGGCCTCTTGTTGGTCACCAACGTCGGGGAAAAAGATTGGACGCAGTACAATATTTTGATCAACATGCAGTTTGCAGGTAGCTATCAAATCTACGAACATCATGAGCCAATTCCTGCTGGGCAAACGAAGGAATTTAATTTAAGTAGTTTCGTGAGTCGCAGCGGTGCACGTTTTGACCTACGGTATAATCCATTGAAGAACGTGCAGATTTACGCTCGGCTGCCGGACGCTTCTCGGGCAACCTACTATTATTCCTTTGAAACCAATTCGACTGATGACTAAACCAAGTGTCTTGATCACAGGAGTGAGTTCTGGAATTGGCTACGAGTTAGCCAAGCATTATTTACAGCAGGGAAGTCGCGTGTTGGGGATCAGTCGCCGTGAGCCGACCGATCTGTTAACCCACCCGGACTTTGACTTTCGTTCGATAGATTTGGCCGATTTGGAGACGATTGCCAAGTCGCTGAAAGAGCTGTTGGCCGAGGCCAGCGACTTGGATTTAGTAATCCTGAACGCCGGTGTCTTGGGACGCATTGCCGACCTCCGCGAGCAATCCCTGGCCGAATTGCAGCGAACGATGGACGTGAATCTGTGGGCGAATAAGTTGGTTCTCGATGCTATATTTCCGTGTTCTGGCGAGGGCACTGGCAGGCAAGTCCGGCAGGTCGTACTTATCTCATCGGGTGCGGCCGTGAACGGGAATCGCGGTTGGGGCGGATACAGTCTGTCGAAAGCGGCGTTGAATATGTTGGCAAAGCTCTATGCCGCTGAATTGCCTGGGGTTCATTTTTCGGCCGTTGCGCCGGGTTTGGTGGATACGGCCATGCAAGAACAGCTGCGTTCCGAGCCCCGTGATCCCCGATTTCCTTCGTTAGAGGCCTTGAGAGCCAAGCATCAAACGCCGGATATGCCCACGCCCCAGGAATTGGCGACCCGGTTGGCGGGCCTCTTTACCGAATTACCGGATCGAATCGGAAGTGGGGATTTTATCGATATTCGCACACTTGCTCCCCGTTAACACGACCTAAACTTGCTGAGCACGGTTGCCAATTGGCGAGGGTCGGTAAACAATCTGAACTGGTGGGTCATCGGAGGATGCTGACGTTCATTGGAAGTCTCTGGCCCTAAATCGCTAGGGGGGGGCGATCACGATCGCCTCATGTACCTATGCCGTGTTGGGGCTTCACCGGTGGATTGCTTGGTCGCGCGAATTGCTTGAAAGGCCTGAAGCAAATTTTGTTTTTATCGCTATCACTCTACCCTTTCTTCCAGTTTTAATTTCATGACTGATTTGCCTACACGTAGAAAAATTTTGGTGGTCGACGATTCGCCCATCGATCGCTTGCTCGTGACTCGAATTTTGGAAAAAGAGGCCCAGTGGGATATAACGGAGGCCGCCAATGGAGCAGCCGCATTAGCCGAGGTTCAGGCTGACGTTCCGGATCTGGTGATTACTGATTTGCAAATGCCGGGGATGGATGGTTTGCAGTTAGTCAACGAATTGAAAGGCCTGTATCCGAATCTGCCTGTGATATTAATCACATCCCGTGGCAGTGAGGCCGCAGCCATCGAGAGCTTGCGTGGCGGTGCCACCAGCTACACCCCGAAAACGGCAATCCAAAAAGATTTGATTCGCACCTGTCGTTTTGTGCTCGAACTCGCCGACCGGGTGAACTATCAACCGGCCATCAACCGCGCCCGTTTTCAACAACGGTTCGTGTTGGGTAACGATTGCCAGCTGGTGATGCCGTTGATTGAGCACCTGCAAAACCACATGCCCACTTGGTCGGAAAATTGTCGACTGCAATTGGGGATGGCCGTCGGGGAGGCGATGGTCAACGCCATGCATCATGGAAATTTGGAGGTGAGTTCCTGTTTGCGGTTGGGTGACGAAAGTGCTTATTACAGCACCATTCGTGCTCGTAGCGAGCAGTCTCCCTTCTGTGATCGCCGGGTCAATGTCCAAGCGGATTTTGACCAAGATTCGCTCACCATCTCGGTTTGCGATGAAGGCTGTGGGTTTAATCCGACGGCGATTCCCGACGCGACAGCGACCGAAAATTTAACCAAGTTATGTGGTCGCGGGTTGTTGCTGATTCGCTCGTTCATGGATGAGGTTAAATACAACGAGCGAGGTAACGAAATCACGATGATCAAGCGCCGTCCCCCCCAGGCTCATGATATCATTCGCGCAGAGCCACGATCAAAAGCTGATGTTCCACCGGGCTCGCAAAGCTGCGAATTTTGATACCAGGAGGGGTCCAGATCGCGACTTAATAGATCAAAAGCAAATTTGCGTATCTATTTATCGTGAACAAACGGGGGAGAGCCGGTCTGGGCCGATTTACTCGTTTGGCAGCGTGTTTGTGCCGGGAGATCGGGATTGTGCCCCACCGCTGTCTTGTTCGGCACGGCCGCATGGGGAAAAGGATAGATTCGCTTTTCGCGTTTCCGTTTTCCGGCTAATATGCGATAATTTGCGAGGTCACATCGCGACCCACTCACGACGATGGGGGCCCTCGACAGGTTGAAGTTTCCGGACGAGCGTTTTTTCCACTTCGAGTTTAAGAGCGTAAACAACGAGTACGTATCATTCATGGCGGATTTTGCATTTGGTTACGAGCGTATTCCGGCGGGGAGTTGGGCCTATTTATCCTCGCTGCTGATGTTTGCGCTGTTCTTTAAGTTCAATCGGGTGTGGGCGCTGCGCAATCTCGACTTATTGCTGTTAGTGATGTTGGCCCCCGGACTCTTGATGGTGTTTAATGCGAACAATATGGGGGCGACTCAGCGGCATGAGACCGTCGTGGTCACGGATCCGCTGGGACAAGAAAACCTCAAAAATTTGGAAACGACCGAGGCTAAAGGACCGTTTAGAGCGGAGCCAGCAAGTGGAAACCAAGAGCCGTCGGACGCGGCGCCAACGGTTGTCGGACAGGAAAATACCGCTCCTACCGATGCTCGACCCAGCGAAAGTTTGGAGGAATCCAATGCCCCCAAATCGATGGCTGACCTGAGTCATAGTGATCGCGTGCGGCGAAACGGTTTTATCTGTTTGTTCACAGTGGGCGTCTTGTTGTTGGTGAGGATGCTGCTCGATCCGTTATTGTTGCGCCGGCCGATGTTGGAGCCGAATTTGAATTCGGGTGGGTTGGTTTTTTTGGGGATCAGTATGTTGAGTGTCTCGATCGCCAACATCATTATTACCACACCCAGTCCAGAGGAATTAAGTGGCGCCGAAAGTGGTGTACGCTTAGTCCAACGCGTGGTTGCTGGAGAGGAAGAGCGGCGAATGCTCAGCGAGCATGGTCCGGGTTATGCGTTGTTTCACGCGTTGGTCGTCCCCACGGTGAGCGGCGAGTTGGTCGTGATTGCCAAAGTTTTGGCGATATTGGGTCAGGTGGCTTTGGTATCGGGTTTGGTTTATATCGGCTATCACCACTTTTACAGTTTCCGAAATGGGGTGGGGATTGCTGTTATTTATTTGATGCTGCCGTACACTTCGTTATTTTCTGGGCATGTGATGCACTTGCTCCCTGCGGCGCTGATTGTATGGGCCGTGGCCCTGTATCGTCGGCCGGTATGGTCGGGCGTCTTGATCGGTTTGGCGACGGGCGTTTCCTACTACCCATTATTTCTATTGCCGTTGTGGATTAGTTTTTATTGGGATCGCGGAGCGTGGCGTTTTACCTGGGGGGCCTTAGCGGCGTTGGCGATTGGCATTGGCGGATTGGTCTTTACCTCGCAGGACTTTGGGGATTACGTCGAGCAATTACAGCGGATGTTTGGTTTTTGGTTGCCGCGAGTGGAGGGACTGACAGGAATTTGGAATTTAGGCTGGGATCCCTGGTTTCGTTTGCCGTTGATGGTGGCGTATATCGTTTTGTCCGTCTCGTTTGTGTTTTGGCCACTACGGAAGAATTTAGGGGCCTTAATTGCATACACGGCGGCGTTAATGGTCAGCATCCAATTTTGGCATGGCTACGATGGCGGGACACATATTGCCTGGTACCTACCATTGTGTCTGATGATATTCTTTCGGCCAAATTTAAGTGAGCGTTTTGCCGATACAGAGGTACGCGATGGCGGACATAGACGCCGCATTCGTATGGATGCGGAAGAAAATGTGATTAATGCGGCATAAATATTCGCTCCTGCTCCAGGGCGGGAAACGAATCCTGGTCGGCAAGCGTTTTTTTTGGCGCGGCCCTGATCATAACTGCTGGCACGTTCCAAGCGGTTTTGGGAGGGTTTTGGGTGGGAGTGCTGATGGGAGCCCACCCGGCAGGTCTGAGGAAAAAACGCGGTTCGAACTCTCGAACTAGGATTTATTTTTGCTGTTTTTTTCGAGAAGCCTTGCAAATCTTGATGCGATTGACCACATTCTTTGGTCTCGCTGCATCGGCGGTAACAACGGTTCAACCTCGGCTTTGTGAACAAAAATGAAATTGGCAATCCTTTCCCGCAATGGCAAATGTTACAGCACGCGTCGTTTGCGGGCCGCGGCAATTGCTCGCGGTCATCAGGCCAAAGTGTTGGATACATTAAAGTTTGCCATCGACGTTGATATTGGCTCCCCTGCCCTGTTTTACAACTCGAAGCCCCTCAATCATTACGATGCTGTCTTGCCACGTATTGGTTCATCGATCACTTATTTCGGAACCGCCGTGGTTCGGCAGTTCGAACAAATGGATGTGTTCAGCACGAATTCATCAGCCGGTATTTCTAATTCACGAGACAAACTCCGCTGCTTGCAAATTTTGTCTCGTCATAATATTGGCATTCCCCAAACAACGTTTGTTCGCGATCGCAAAGACGTGTTGCCCGCGATTGAGCGAGTGGGGGGTGCTCCCGTCATCATCAAATTGCTGGAGGGAACCCAAGGTGTGGGCGTGATTCTCGCTGACTCCGTGAAAGTGGCGGAAGCGATTATTGAGACGTTGCAAAGCACCCGCCAAAATGTCTTGGTACAGAAGTTTGTAGCAGAGAGTCGCGGACGCGACGTCCGAGCCTTTGTCATCGGGGATCAAGTCGTAGCGTCGATGCGGCGGGTTGCTCAGGGCAACGAGTTTCGCAGCAACGTTCATCGTGGTGGGAAAACCGAACCGATGATCTTAGACGATACCTATTGTGCGGCAGCAGTTCGGGCGGCTCAGATCATGGGCTTACGAATTGCCGGTGTTGATTTGCTGGAAGGCAACGACGGCCCACAAATC
>JBGSIY010000221.1:0-5960 GCA_041742275.1 Pirellulaceae bacterium
TGTTACCGTCACGGGAATTACAGACCGCGCTCCTCTTACTATTTTTTCTATGCTGAAGCGAACCGAGAACACTGACATCATGCGGCGAATTCAAAATCAGCCCAGCAGCTTTCTCGACGCCTACGCGACATTGGAATACGTCGCCATTCCCTACTTAAAATACGTGGCCTTCACCGGGGAATTAATCCCTCCGGAAGATATCCCGTCGGCCCCGGCGGCCCCAACCCAGTTTCGAATCAACAACAGTCAGTCACAGCGACTCCGAGCGGCAGCCGTTAGCAGCCTTTCAAAAATTGCCGATCCGGTGAGTCTGTCTGCAATCTTGGATGTGCTCGCAGTGGCCGAGAAGCCGGTACTGGGACAAACGGATAAAAACACCATCGAAGCTTGTTTGACGGGCTTGGGAAAATTGAAAATGGCCGATGAAGAAGCCCTGGAGGCCTTGGAGCGTTACGCTGCCGAGTACCCCGACATCGTTAAAAAATCGAAGGAACAAATTGCAGAGGCGAATTCCAACCCGACCGACGGAGGTCAGTGATCCAAAACTTGCTGCGCCCGACGCACGCCTCCATAACCGTAATGCCATAATGAGTTGATTGTTACCTCAATATGCAGACGGGGCAGAGGAGTGCCGTGCCGGTCCATGCAGGTCAAGCTTTGTAATAATCGCCGTTGTCCGCTCGGCCCACTGCCCCATGAGACGCTCGGCGTCGGATTTCGATAAAAAACGTGAGTCAACATGGGCGTTTAAAAACAAGTTGCCACCGTATTCCAACGACGTGAAACTGATCGGTAAATGGCTTCGAATCGGGGCGGCGAGTTCGATGGAAGTCACGATCAAGCCACCACAGCGGAACTTTCGTCCCTCGCGCGGAAGCGGAAGTTTCAAGAACGGTTTACCCAAGTTCGTAAACAATGTAGTTGCCCGCGGCTTGCCACGCCCGACACTCTTTTGCAACCAAGTATCCGAGATGGATATCATGCGGATGATTAGCAAAAACAATCGGTCCAAATACCAGCCGCGAATCACACCGAGTTCGAACTGGATCCCCTGCGCGAGCGGAACGGATTCGGCCACCTGATGACTGAATCGATCAATCTGAACTAGCGTCGTGCGGTTGGCTGCGGGCATCAGCGCGTCGCCCCGTTCACGGATACTCATGGGAATGATCATCCGCAAACATTGTTGAGGCTGATCTCTGTTGACATGCTCCGCTAGCGATTGAAACAAGGTCGCTGCCAGATAGTCGTTGAGTTTGATTTTGTTTTGAACCAATGCGGCGCGAATTTTCAACAATTGCTCACGAGGAATTTCAACACCCAAAATTTGGGGGAACCCCAGAGGGGGTGCCTTGTCAATCGCCGGTGTTGACAATGATTGGTTGCCTAGGGTGGCAAAGCGGCGAAACAAAAATTTGCCGGCACCAAATAGGGCAATAGGTTGTTTCCAAAAGTGTTTCCAATAGCGCCATGTGCACAGTCCAATGGCCCCTCGTTTTTTTAACAGTTGCGGGTTGAGCAGGGGCAACCCCTCAACGGCAGATCGCCCGTGAACCAAATTGTCGTAGACCACCATCCAATCGGCCAGAAAATGCATGCCACCCAGTCCATCAGACATGGCATGGTGGGCTTGCACGGTCACATTACTGCCAGAGGGGTGGACCACAGCCACAAAACGCGCCGGGCAGGCTTGAGTTGGTTCCAACGGAGGATACGTTTCGAGCTCAGATTGGCCGATGATCAATTCAGGAGTTTGCCCCGGTTGCTGGATCCATTTCCATTGTCCGGCGACTTTTTTGGCAACGACATTCCCCCAAACGTGACGGTGTGAGACGATTTCAAAAGCATTTTTGAGATGCTCTGAATTCAGTTCCCCAGCGAAACGAATACGCCCAAAAAAGTTATTGGGAAACTCGGGAGAGTCATCAAAAAAATGGAAACGCTCGATGCTATTCAGTGGCAAGGGGAACATCGGTACCCATTCGTGCTAAGGTCAACTCCAGGTAAAAAAACAGGAGTCATCCCGGTCAATCGTTGCTTTTGATCGGAGCGGTGGGCTGTGGCGTTTCGTCGTTGTTCAGCGTATTCAGCGGTTTCATCGAAACGCTGCCACTGGAGCGAACTTCGAACTGATAGACCTGGCCTTGTTCCACTTGAATAAACGGCGCTACGCCACTGCTGGCGCGAATGCCAAGCTCCATTTGTTTCTCTGGGTTATTAGAAACGCTCCAAAAATCGCTCCAGATTTTTTGCTCAAATTCATTGACTTCCGCACCCTCTTTATAAGCATCGGGAACGGGGTCCGATTTATCATCATCACCTCGATCGAGTGAATGACCGCCGTTGGGTCCATCAATGTTGCCCCAGATGCTTTTGAAGACGCAGAGTGAAGCGGAGCGCAAAGGGTCTCCTTTTTCCACATAGTGATCGTCAAACTGAACAACCCACGTCGAGACGTACATTTGGTCACCTTGGAGCCGGAAGGGACGTGTCTCGCCGATCTGGGTTCCGTTTCCACTCACCTCGTAAAATTCAACATCGATGAATGGGTTCCCCTCGTCGTCTTTCCCTTTTTTAACAATGTTCACGTTGGCCAAACGTCGGTCCATTTTTAAAAGCTTCAACGAGGTCTCTAGTCGCGCGACTTCTTTTGCCTGTTCGGCGAAATTGGCTTGCAGCGCCGCGTATTGCCCCTGAACTTCTTCGAGTTTAGCGAGGGTTATCTTCGCTTGATTGGCCGGAACCACGTATTGGTTGTATCCCAAACAACCGCCGTAGCCGATGGCTGAGAGCAAAGTTACTACAATACCGGTGCGGACGACGCTGTTCGCTGTTTTAATTTTTTCGGTTGTGTCCGCCATCAGCCAGTACCTGCTAGTAAGAAAAGGGAGAGTTGGTTCTGAGTCAGTGATCCCTATCAATGTAAACTGATTTGGGGGTGAAACGGAAGATGGATCGACGATTATCGTGAGCGCGTCCTGTATAACAGATGCTTATTGGGCCCTGTCGACACTTTTTTGCGTTTTTGATTCCGCTGCACCCATTAAAACCCGAACCGCTTGAGCAATATCGAGTTGCCTCATCAGGGATTCGCCGACCAAAATCGCATTGACGCCATGATCGCTCAGCAATCGCACATCATCCGGCGAGGCAATTCCGCTCTCGCTGACAAACAAAATGTTCTCGGGAACTTGTTTTCTCATCCGAATCGAATGATTGAGATCGACTATAAACGAGTTAAGGTCGCGGTTATTGACTCCGACTAAACTGGGTTGGCAAGCCAAGACGGCGGGCAAATTGGCAAAGTCATAGAGTTCAACCAAGGGCGTCATGCCCCACTGGACGATAATTTCGTGCAAACGTTGCAGTTCCGTGGCAGTCAAACATTCGGCGATCAAGAGAACCGCATCGGCCCCCGCAGCGCGTGCCTCGACGACTTGATATTCATCCAGAATGAAGTCCTTGCGCAATAACGGCAAATCAACCGCGGCTCGAATTGCGGTCAAGTAGTCGAGGTGTCCATGGAAAAAGGTTTCGTCAGTGAGCACGCTCAAGCATTGGGCTCCAGCCAAGGCATAGGTCCGGGCAATTTCAACCGGATGAAAATCAGCACGAATGATCCCCTTGGATGGACTCGCCTTTTTGACCTCGGCAATCAAACTGATATTGGGATGCTGCCGAATCGCTCCGGCGAAATCACGTGCCGGAGACGCTTGCGCGGCTTTCGCCAAGAGAGCGTCCATCGGGATTCGCTGCTGGGCGAGTGCGATCTCACGCCGTTTGGTTTCAACAATAGTTTGCAGGATGGACGACACGATTTTTTCAGCGTTGTTAAAGATTGGTAATTATAAAAAAAGAAATAGTCCGCTTTACGGCTGTCAACGGTTTTATTGTTCTGCAACAGAGTTAGACAGTTGTTCGCCAACGATTAATCGCCGCGAGTGCCCCCCTGTTTCGCCCGGGTAAACGCTCGCTCATCCATGATAGAATTTAGGGCGTTGGGCGAGAAATTAACCAGAGTCTCAAACCGGACGCTGTCGAAACCGACTGGTGAGCCAATCGCGTTGCAATTCCATAAACATATCCACCATGAGTTCCGGTGGCTCACCACTGGCGTCTAAATTGGAATCATCAAATTGAAAACTCAGTTTGTCGCCTGACTTGCGGCGAAGATGACCCTCCAGTTTGATCGACTGTTGGCCCATTCCCAATTGAATCATCGCGGGAACAGGTTCCTCATCTTCGATGTTCAAACGGTGATCCTCAATTTGGACTAAAATGCCATTGAGGCTCATATCCAGGGGCCGGGCATCGATGAGTTTCATATCGATGGCGATCCGCACCGTCAGGTTGTCTGGCGAAACGACCGGAACACGAAACGAAGTCCGGCGGTTTAGCTCCGTATGGGTGAAGCGAGAAATGAAGTCGAATAGTTCGAGAACTTCCTCGCGTGAAAGACGGAGTTCCAAATCCGCTTGGTTTTCGCAACGAAGCTTCAATTCCTGGCCGTCAAAAACGGCGAGCGTACTTCCAATCTGAATTTGAGTTTCGTTCGCCATTGAGTTTCAATCGCCAATTTTTTTCTGTCGACTTAGAACCTATCCCTGAACCTATTAGCCGCGGGTGGCACTATCCCCCCGATTTATTCGGTCAAACCGAACGCAAGCGCGTTTCGGCTGATGATTCCAATCAGTTTTGGAATAGGCTCTTAGTTGTTTTCCATTTGGCAACTCAAACCCCCGGCAGCGGGAACATAACAGGCCTTGGCATAATCCATGACCATCCGGTCGCTGCTGAATCGCCATGCGAGGGTTCCAATGGAGTTGACCATGCGTTTGATCCACTCGCGTGGTAAGCCGTCAATATCGCGATTGTAGAAGATCGGAGCCACTTCGTTTTCCAGAACCTTGTAAAGGCTGTCGCCATCTCTTTGGTCCGTGATGTCGCTGGAGACATGGCTCGAGCCCTTGCCGATCGCAAAGCCATTTTGGCCATCGTAAGCTTCGGCCCACCAGCCATCGAGAACCGAGAAGTTGAGTCCGCCATTCAAAACGACCTTTTGCCCGCTGGTCCCGGACGCCTCCAATGGTAGGCGAGGGTTATTTAGCCACACATCGACGCCCTGCACCAAATGGCGGCAAACGTTGACATCGTAGTCTTCAATAAATACGACGCGATCTTCGAACCGCGGATCGTTGCGTAATTTTGCGATGTTTTGAATAAACGCCTTTCCCCCTTCATCTTTCGGATGAGCTTTGCCAGAAAAGATAATCTGCACTGGGCGATTAGGGTCATTGAGAATCGCCGCGATTCGGTCCAGGTCATTGAAGATCAAATTGGCGCGTTTGTAAGTGGCAAATCGTCTCGCGAAACCGATGGTAAGGATTTTCGGATCCAAAATCTGACGGGCTTTTTCTAACGCGGCTTCGCATTCGCTGCGGCGACGGCATTGGGCGGCAAAGCGGCGGCGGACGAAGGACAACATGATTGTCTTCATGGTGTTGTGAGTTTCCCACAACTCGCCGGGGTCGACGGTGTAAATTCCACGCCACGCACTGGGCTCACCCACATGCCCCATCCAACCTGGCTTCAAAACTCGATCGAAGAGTGTCCGCATTTGTTCAGCGACCCAACTCTGCGAGTGCACACCGTTGGTAATATGGCCAATGGGAATTTCACTTTCGACGCGCCATGGCCAGAGATGGGCCCACATGCGACGGGAGACGTGGCCATGCAATTGGCTAACGGCGTTGGCAGTCCGCGAGAGCTTGAGACCAATCACGGTCATGCAAAATGTCTCGCCGGGGTTTTCGGGGTCGACGCGACCCAAGCTCATGAGTTGTTCGTAGGAGAGCCCCAACTGCTCGCGCAGGGGACCCAAATGCTCTTCGACCAACTCGGGGCTAAAACGGTCATGTCCTGCTGGGACAGGAGTATGGGTCGTGAAGACGCTACGCATG
>JBGSIY010000222.1:0-6823 GCA_041742275.1 Pirellulaceae bacterium
CGTAATCGTAATCGGAACCAACCACGATAACGGACCCATCCTTTGACCACCAACGGCGAGTGATGTAGATAGTATGTTTGGGGTTTTCGGGCTTGAATTGAACTGATTTTCGGAGACAATAGGGAAATAGATTCGGGGTGACGGTCACCCAAGAGAACGGAGTGCGCGATGACACTGATGCAAGGTGATTAAGCTCATCTCCAATTACAAACCTCTTAAACTAATCGCGCAACAAAGCGATCAACCGAAGTGCTCGAAATGCGTCTTCCCCCAGGCAATCGTTGCCCCTGGCACTCGGTTTATCGGCAGCCGTTCGTTGGTCAAAGCCTGAGGTGCGTTATGTTGACTCGATGGACTACTCCTCTCATCGTGGCCCTGCTCCAGCTTATATTTACGACTCGTTGTCTCGCACAGGAAACATCGGAGCCTGACTCAACCACCGAGGCCAAGACCCAAACAATCGATGAACTTCTGTTGTTCTTTCCTTCCAAATTCCCCAATGGAGATTGGAACCCAAAGGATTTGCAATTCAAAGACGTCTTTTTTTCTGCTGAAGACGGAACGAAATTGCATGGCTGGTATTGCCCCGCCGACGACGCACGTGCCGTGGTGCTTGTCGCACATGGAAACGCCGGACACGTTGCATCACGGGCTTCGTGGATACGACATTTGCAGACCCGAGCAAAAGTATCCGTATTCATGTTTGACTATCGTGGGTACGGACGCAGCGAGGGCACTCCTACCGTCGAAGGGGTAATTCAAGATGCAATTGCCGCTCGGGCGAAACTGTGCGAACTTGCGGCGGTCAAGGAATCTGAAATATTTCTCATGGGAGAGTCGCTTGGCGGCGCAATCGTCGTTCAATTGGCGGCTGACTCACCGCCGCGAGGTCTGATCCTGCAAAGCACCTTCTCATCACTTCGCGATGTTGCCAATGTTCACTACCCCAAGCTGTCTTGGCTGGTCCCGCCGAAGAAGCTTGACTCGGTCGCGCAGATTGTCCGTTATCGCGGCCCATTGCTTCAAAGTCACGGCAGTGCAGATCGAACAATTCCATACTCATCGGGCGAAAAACTTTACCGCGCGGCGAACGAACCAAAACAAATTGTCACGATCGAAGGTGCTGATCACAACGACTGGCTGACTGACTCGTACTTGAAACACCTCGACGAGTTCATCACACGTGTTGAAGCTGCCATCAAATGACCAACAAATAATCGGATGCACCTAAGTCGGCGAGCGGTGCGTTTTGCCAATGGATAGATCATCGCGCCGACTTGATGATCCGCAGCATTTTGTCGTAATACCACATGATCGTACGAACTGGAATCACGAGCGTCTACGGGCGGAACAGGCTGCCGGAATTCCCTTTCGCCGAATTCAAACTTATGGCGTATGCCTCGGCGAAACCATGCGCATACAGCATTACTCACCTACTTGAACGCAGTGTGACACCAAACTTCCATACGGCTAGACTTGAAGGCCGTGACAAATCCGTTGATATGCTGGGCCACACAACTTTTCCAATTTTCGCATTCGCGGAACCTCGCGAAGATATTTCCTGCGAACTCACGTTCCGAGATCTTCCGACGATTGCTAGCTTGCTAATTCAATTGTTTCCGAATGTGACGATCGCAACGCTGGAGGAACTTTCAAGGCCAATTACAAAGACCGATCTCGACCAACTTGATCGAGCTGAAATCGAGCAGGTAAAATACTGGAAACCCCACACCATCGGAGAACTCGCATTCAATTGGTGGGACTGAAAATACGAAAGAACAACGCGATGCAACTGAGCGGAAATGGCGTTCCGAATTTTTAACAAGATCAAGATCACTCGCGTCATTCCGGCCCGCTGATCGCCGGCGTTACGCATGGCCGATGCACCGTGTGACGCGTATGGGACGTTGGGGCTTTTACATGTGAGAACGGATCGACCTATGCAATTCTCTATGACCCCGATAACTTTCAACCTCCTAAAAAGATTCGACTGATCGGGCGGAGAGTCACAAACGACTTTGAATTACCGAACAAGCTCGAGTAAACCCAACAGTTAAGATTCGACAGCACTCGAATACTCCGGGGAATAGGCATAAAGATCACATGTCGATCGATGGTTCACGAAAATCGAAGCCGCGAACAATCTGATCGACCGAAGCGGGGGATCGACCGCTTTTTGATGGAGAATTTACTTGCCCCCGCGCGGTCATCGGTGGCTTTATGTCGCAAGAAGTTCGAGCGTATTGAATGACAGTACAAGCCCCCGATCTCATTGAAAACCACTCCGCCAACGTTGACTTCGGCGAGCTTGCTCTGTACGGCATCATGAAGGGCGACGTAACGGCGAACCACGGATGGGGCGACCGATATACGTTTGAAAACGCCCCAGCGTTCCCCGATGACAACAAGACTTGCTCGGCACTTTGGCGCGGATACATTGCCGAATTCACACTTTCGGCCGACGGCACAATTACTCTTGATGCGTATTGTTTTCCGTTCGCACCCAACAAGCCGCGTCAAACCGTCAACGAACGCTTGTCTGGTGATTTCTGGTTGATCATGAAATCAACGTTTGAAGGCAACCGTGTTTACATTCCCTTCCGCAGCGGAGTCGTCAATTCAAATGAGGCCGAATGGGTAATCGAAGGCGATGAATCACTTGATACCTTGAAACATCCGAAACGTGAAAAGCGTTTTGAACCAAAAAACATTCCGATCGATCCACCTGTCTTCATTGGCATCATTGATCGGGTGAGGTTCGATGAGGATTTGGCGAATTACCCTTGGATTACTCTCGATCGCGACATCCCGCGAATCCACTATTGGTGCGAGGTCCGAATTCATCGCGATGGCCAAACTATAGCCGATACCAAAATATGTGGTTCAAGCGGTGGCGGCTCCGGCCCGTGGATGCTACGGCCTCCAATTGAACCGAAAGTCGAAGTTGGCGATCACGTATTTGCCGTTTCACGGCTACCAACTAACGACGAGATCGAACACCAAATGGCAAACGAAGCGACTTGACCAAGCCGTGAATCGGAGCGTCGGCGGTCTTTGGATTTTGAAATCAATATCAAATCCCGCCGCCCCGTGATGCGGGACATTCTTCTACAAGAGATCATGACGCAATCGAAACTGCTGACCGTTGAAGAAGTACTCGATATCCAATTAGACTTTGACATCGCTTAGAGAGGAGAAGACGTTGGGTTGGGTTGGTGGATTGCCGAACGGAGTCGATGCTTAAATCCTCTGTACAACCAAACAGTAAATTGGAGGCTCGAACTCTCTAGGTTCCAATCTCAAAGCGAAACGCAGTGATCGCCAAACCTTCGCCGATGGCGCCGGTTTTTTCGTTTAGGGTTAGGTCGGTTGGTGCTTTGGAGGTTAAGGTTGCCGACGGTGGCTTTGGCTCGGAAATGGCCGGCGTCGCCTGCTGCTACGGCGTCGGACCCGATGATGGTGGTGGCGACTTATTTGCCGGTGACGGCCGGGAGGAAGGCGGGTCGCTAAACCTTAGGGTCGCCAGAAGTGTGCCGATGTCGGCGTCGATGTTTTCGGTGGATGGGGCTCCGGTTCGGATCTCGCGGGTGCCCAGGTGCAGCAGCTCGCCCACCGCGTCGGCGTATGCGTTCAGGCCGGCAGTTTGTGCCGTGGCCGCGACATTAAAATTTAGTGCCATGGGGTAGCCTTCGGCTGTTCTTGGTTCTTGGTTCTTAGTGCTTGGTTCGGCTGCGCCGGTGCTTAGTTGGGGTTGTTTGTGTGATAACCACTGAGGATACAGAGGGGCGTAGAGAATTGATTGGGTTTGCCTCTGTGTTCTCCGTGTCCTCCGTGGTTAAAGCATTCGGGAGCCTCGACACTGTGTGCCGGCTGATCGGTGACGGAACCGGAGGCTATCGCCTGTCGGCTGATAGAGGCTTATTCAGGGATCTCCTTATAGTTTTCGTTCGTGCCAGTTCCGCCTACGGACGTCGGGCGGGTGATCATGAGACTTCCTCTCCCGTAGGCTTGTACCCGTAGTCTTCTGCACGTGCTCTGTGGACATGCCAATCGAGCAGTCACGCGTTTAATCAAATTGACCAATTAAGTAGACTGGCCTTTTAGCAACGTTGTTGTTAGGGAATACAGCAAAGTCCCAGCAGAGCAATCCGGCAACCCAACAATGCAGCCATCTAGCGTTTTTCTGAACCGCAAACCTTCTGCTTGCCGGTACTCGACCATGACCGGCCGGGCAACATTTCCAATGCCAGACCAAGAAAATCCCTTGGTTTTGACATGGCCATGCATACAATGTTTGGGTGGGAGTTTCGATTGCATGCAGTTAGCAACGGAACCTAGGGGAACATTGGAATGAGGGAACATTGGAATGAGGGCCAACCGTAAAAAAACATGCCAACCGCTAAAGTCAAATTTTTAGGTGATGTCCAAGGCGTTGGATTTCGTTACACGGCAAAAAAATTGGCTTGGGAAAACCGAGTTGCCGGTTGGGTTCAAAACCGACCCGATGGCTCGGTTGAAATGTCGGCCACGGCCAGCGACCAGGAACTGAATCGTTTTTTGTCGGCTTTGATTTCTCAATTCGAAAACCACATCTCCGACCACTCGGTGGACCGGCAGCCCGATGACATCCACTCTGGTGAATTCGAAATCAAAAGATGACCTATTTGTGCCGATTCCTCCGTCCGCACGCCACGAGAAACTCGACTACGGTTCGGGAAACGCACGAAAAGCGGTCTTAAGGGTGGCTAAAGCGTCGTTACATCAGTGTTCGCCTTGTTTCTAATACGTAAGCTTTTCCGTTTAATTATTTTAATTTGCGGAACATAGGTAGCTTTACCGACGATTAAAGGGCGAAGAATATTGAGTTTGGGGCGAATAGATAATGTTCGAAAGTTTACCGGGCGGCAGGAAAATCGTTTCAAACCTGGAAACGAAATCGCAATTTTGCAGGCACGGCGCCTTCGATCTCCCCATCGCGATTCCGTTTTAAAATCGAATTCAGAAGGAGCTATCCTTTGTTAGCACCACAGCAACATCGTATCGACCGCCGGGGCTCTTCGTTTTTTAAAATGAGCCTGTTGGTAGTGATCGGCTTCAGCAATATCGCGGCATATGATTTTGCCGTTGGGGATACGTTTGGATTGGGACGCAACGATGCCCCTGCCCATGATCTGAATTCATCAACGCGATTGGGACATGCTTCCCCCCCCGTCGCCACTAACACCTTGAAATCATTGTTGGAAGTACAGCGCCGGGTGCAAAACACGGTGCGCGACAACATGCCGGCGGTTGTATCGATCAGCGATGGAATCGGATTCGGGAGCGGCGTGGTGGTGAACGAACAAGGGTTGATTTTAACAGCAGGTCACGTGGTCAATGGCGACGTGGACGAATTCGAAATATTCTTCCCCAGTGGAAAGACGACGATCGCCAAGATGCTGGGATACAACCTGTCGGTGGATGCCGCTATGTTACAAATTGTCGAACCGGGACCGTGGCCCCATGCCAAACTGGCCGAAAGCCAAACGACACCAAAAATCGGTGATTGGGTCGTTTGTATGGGGCATTCTGGCGGTTATGAATTAGGACGTTTGCCTCCGGTTCGCACGGGACGAGTCCTTGAGTATCGCGAACATTTGTTGGTCACCGATGCCGCGTTGATTGGTGGCGATTCGGGTGGTCCCTTGTTCGATTTGAATGGACATGTGATTGGCATTCACAGTTCGATTGGAGATTCAATTTCCGAAAATCGCCATGTTTCTTTGGCAACGTTTCGTCGAGATTGGCAAAAAATGGCAGGCGGAACCAAATGGGGTGCATTGCCCAACTTTGCCAGTGTCGAACCCGAGAAGCAACCCACCCAAGAAAATCCTTTGGAGAAAGGCCGGGCTCGGCTGGGAATCCAAATGGAGCAGAACGAAAATGCCGCAATTGTCGAAACCGTTGAACGAAATTCGGCGGCAGCCCGAGTGGGAATCAAGCCTGGGGACAGTGTCCTGATGTTTGACAACATTAAAATCAAAAACTATCGCCAACTGGTGGAGCTGATTCGTTCCAAGAACATCGGCGATTCCGTAGCGATTGAAATTCAACGACGTGGGCAAACGTTAAAACTTCAAGTCATTCTGGATGAGTTTAAATAGTGATTCGCGCACTGTAATGGAACTGGGCAGATTTCTTATTTTCGATCAGGTCTTCAGTATGAACACTCAACCTCAACTTCGCGGTATTTTATCCCAGCCATGGCTGTGGGCGTTTCTGTGTTGCTGTGTGGCTTGCGCAACTCCGAGCGTGGCACAAGCACAGCTTAACGACGAGATGCGCGAGTTACTGAATGAGATCAAGGTTGAGTATGACACTGACATTCGCAACAAAATTGATGCCGCGATTGCCAACAATACTGACAAGATCACTTTTACGACCGATGAATTTGATCGCTTTCGCAAAAACCACGTGAATCCCTTTGAAGGCCTTGAAGAAATCGACCTCGCGACTCTCAATGGAAGCATCCAGCTTAAATTCGAAGTCCCTACAGTGCGCAATCGTCACGTGGGGGCTCTGGAGCGCCAAAACAATGCCATGTTAGCCGAGCTCACACCGGTCATTTTGCCGCAAAAATCGTGTATTGTGGAAGTGATGCTGGGGGATCGCCGAATTTGTCTGGGAACGGTAATTGATAATCGAGGATCGATTATTACCAAAGCGAGTGAGTTGCAAGGACTGAGTGGCATCAAAATCCGTGATTGCATGGGGACGCGTTGCTCCGCCGAGGTCACCAAAGTGGATGAGCGAAATGACTTGGCGCTGCTGCAAACCAGTGCCA
>JBGSIY010000223.1:0-1621 GCA_041742275.1 Pirellulaceae bacterium
TGCGGCTCCAGCAATGTCAGGAACAAATTCGAACCGCTCCGCAAATACTTCGACCCAACAGGCAAGTGAAGCAACCAACCCACCATCCATCAACCCTCCGACGGTAGATGTTCAATCTTGGTTGCCCCCTAAACTGATTGCGCCCCATTTGGTTCAACGTTGGCTGCCCCCACGATTCAACCCGTCGCCAGCCAGCGACGTAGTTTGGGGATCAAAAAACAATAGTCACACGGTGCGCCTTCCGGATGGCCAAGGTGGCTTTACCACAGTCGATGACCGAGTGACCTACATCTGGGTCAACGGGGAACGCATTCCGGTGTGCGTACCGAACCGAGCCATTCGCTGGCGGATACGATTCCTATTCAATCTCGTCGCCATGTTAGTGAGTATCCTTATTCTGTATCTAGCCTATCTCTGGATCAGTTCTTGACTCCAACCCGTTCACGCGAACGTTTTTGCTAATGTTGTAAAATACAAATGGCAGAATGCCTGAGTTTCATCGCACTCATAGAAAACGTTTGCCTTTCGCGATCCACGCGTCGAAAACCCTGACGAATTGACCAACCCCGTCGCGTGAGCTCACAGCACGGCCAGTGTGATGCGTTTATTTTGAATAAGATTCGCTGCCCTGCGGGATGCAAAGAAGGGTGCCAATTGGGATGCCCTGTCGGGGGGTAGCCTACCGGGGTGCAAAGTGAGCTAGATTGCGATTAGACATCGGTGAAGACCATCGCAGCAACATGGCCCTCTGTGGAAAACGACAACTTCAAAAAATTCTTGTTTGGCAGACGGATACTTTCTGGATTCAGCTCCAAACCAATATCCGGATCGACATGTTCAAACGCACATGCCGGGGGCAATGTCCCTTGCTGGACGGCCAACACGGAAGCGACAGTTTCGATCACCGAGGAACTTGGTCCCGATTGCCCCAGGTTTCCTTTGATGGCCACGACGGGGCAACTCAAATTCAAATTTCGGATCGCTTGCCCCTCCATCCAATCTTCCCGAGTCGCGCTGGCTCCATGAGCGTTAATATGGCCAAATGACCCCGGAGCGATACCGGCCATACTGATGGCGTTTTGAGCGACGTCCCGGATAGTCTGCCAAAACAGGGGACTTTGAAAATCGCCGAAACCGCGGCTCCAACCCGCTAGTTTCGCGAGGGGGTTGGCCCGTCTGCGCAGAACACTTTCTCTCGATTCCAAAACCATCGCAGCGGCGCCTTCGGAATGAACGATTCCATCTCGATCTCGATCAAACGGGCGCATGGCCGATTCGGGGGTATCAAATCGCGAACTCAATCCGGCGTTCCCGCGATAAACCATGCTGACCAATGACGTTCGTGAGCTGGTTCCGCCGACGATGGTCGCATCGGTCCAACCGCGACGAATCAAATCGGCCCCTTCGATCATTGCCAACATTCCCGACACGTCGCCTTGGCAAATTGTGTTATTAGGTCCGCGGGCATCCACAGCGATGGAGATGTGGGACGCGGCCATGTTCGGCAGATACTTCAACATCCAGAGGGGTTGGATCTCCGTCATCGCAACCGTTCCCCACAGCGACTTATCAAATTCCCCCGTGGGGCAACATTTCTGAA
The DNA here is from genome assembly GCA_041742275.1 of Pirellulaceae bacterium. Lineage (GTDB taxonomy): Bacteria > Planctomycetota > Planctomycetia > Pirellulales > Pirellulaceae > BJ22. The sequence goes on from JBGSIY010000223.1 coordinate 1,601, forward strand.
AAGCCGGGGTCAATTCTTCCG
>JBGSIY010000224.1:0-10781 GCA_041742275.1 Pirellulaceae bacterium
GGAGTCAAGATTGGGTGAGAACGCGGCGATCGGATTTCGTTGAAACTGAGAATGTCAGAAATTTGAGCCAATTTGGGACCGTCATCCGCCTTGCCAACTCCCGCACATTTCGCCATAATTAGGGGAGGAAAGGGACCCAACGTTAGGCGCCAAGTCCCCAACCAATGCGTCCGTGGCTCAATGGATAGAGCATCGGTCTTCGGAACCGAGGGTTGCAGGTTCGAGTCCTGCCGGGCGCGCTAACAAGAAACCTTCTAAATGCCGGCGATTTTGAATATTTTCATTACCTTGGGATGATCCCAAGCGCGTCGTTTTCAGAATTACAAGTGCGTAGTCTACGCGCTTGCAAACTAGAAACGGTGTGAAATGCCTAAAGAACCCGGATACTGTCGGCACCGACCAACAGGCCAAGCCTATATCAGATTGGGCGGCAAATGCTTCTACCTTGGGAAGTACGGAACCAAGGAATCAAAAGACAACTACAACCGATTGAAGGCGGAATGGTTGGTTAACCGCCATGCGGTTACATTCTCCCAATCCGGTTGCGTCACAATGGCGGAACTGGCTTTGGCGTTCTTAGACTATGCCAAGGTCTACTATCGCGACAGCAACGAAATCGAGCATTTAAGGCGGTGCTTGCGGCCGGTAAGCGAAATTTACGCCAAACTGAATGTTGAGGAATTCGGCCCAATTCAATTTGAAACGGTTCGGGATTGGTGGGTTAAATCCACAACAGGCCGGAAGCCCAAGCAAGAAGGTGATCCGGCCCCCACATGCTCGAGACGCTACTGCAACTCCCAAATGAAGCGATTGGTTCGGGTCATAAAATGGGGCGTGGCGAAAGGCATGGTATCGGCAGCCGTTCACCAAACCTTGAAATGCGTTGAACCCCTAAAACGCGGCCGGGTCGATGCTCCCGAAATGGAACCCGTCAAACCGGTGGACGTCGCAACCGTGGAATTGACGATCAAGCATTTAACCCCAGTTCTTGCCGATATGGTCCAGGCTCAATTGCTCTTGGGTTGCCGGCCCGGGGAGTTATGCCAGATGACGCCGGCAATGATCGATCGAACCAATCCGATTTGGGAGATCAAGCTAAGCGACCACAAGACGGCGTACAAAGGCAAGCAGCGGACAATCTATGTCGGCCCCAAGGCCCAAGGCATCTTGGTTAAATACTTGCTTCGCGGTGCCAACGATCCGCTATTCAGTCCGATCGAATCGGAGAAGCAGCGCAGGGAAGCGATAAGCCAGAATCGTCGTACCGATCCGCGGTGGGGGAATTGTCCGGGGAGCAACCGCAAAACGAACCCAAAGAAATCACCAAGGCCGGCGTTTGATACCCAGTCTTATTCCAAGGCAATCGCCAACGCGGCCAGGCAGGCCAAGCTCGAGCCGTGGACGGCAAACAGACTGCGACATACGAGAGCCACAGAAATACGCTCCCAATTCGGATTAGAGGCAGCGGCGGCGATTCTAGGGCACAGTGAGATCGGAGTAACCCAAGTTTACGCCGAGGCCGACATTAAGCGAGCGATCGAAGTGGTAACAAGAATCGGTTAAACTAGAACCAATCGGGCGCGGAGTAGCTACCGCATGATAACCCGGAAGGCAGGAATTCTATTCCCCTGCTTTCCGGGGAGTCACCCGAACCAAAAAAGGAATAGAAAAAATGAATAACGAACTACCGGAATTGCCCCTTGTTTTTGCGACTCGGAAGGAACTGTCTGTTTACCTTGCCAGCGTCGATAGGTCGAATATCTTCCCGGGCAGAGTCTCTGAGATCCGACAGGCGGCAAGTCGATTAGGGGTTGATATTGATTGCCCCGATCGGCCAGGGATCACAGACAGCGAGTATTTCTATGCAAGGATGTTCGATGACAAAAAGACCGCTAACGAGTGGGACAACTTCGCGCTGAATTTCATAGCCCGAATTAAACTAGCGATTGACCCTAAAACCGAATCAGAACCTCCGGACGAAATCGAATTGATCGCGAGGGGATTAACCGCCCAAAGAGGAGCAATCTTTCGATTCCTTGCCAGGAAAAAGAGCGGCGTAACATTCGATGAGTTTTTCAGTTATCAGGTGCCGGGAACTCAAAAGCCGTTAACGTCATCTTTAGACGAAAGAAGCGTAGAAACCATGCTGCGGAAGCTTAGCGGCGCTCTTGAAATTCATGGTTGGGAAATCTCCGTTCAAATCGCAAAAAATTTAATCTTGGCAAGAAAAACCACAAAGTAACAAAATTCATAACCGTTTGGTTGTCCATTTTGTCATGCGGCAATTACTAAACTCCGTGCTCATTCGCAACTAACGAATTGGGTACAGGAGTTTTTTCATGCAAACGCAAGTCGAATATCTTCCTTTGGTGGAAGCAGTAGAACGGGCAACAGGCCGGCGCGTTCATCTTTCAACGGCCCTTCGTTGGTGCCAGCGAGGCAGCCGCGGAATCCGCTTATCTTCACGGGTGCTAGGTGGACGCCGGCTAACCACAGTCGATAGCGTCAAGGCATACATGGAATCGGTAACGGCCGTTTCTGCCGGCGGAGTTGCTCCCCCCGCCGAGACTCCCGCACAAGCAACCAAGCGAGCAAGCCAGGCAGCGGCAGAGCTTGAAAAACGATTGAAGCCACAAAAGGCCCGTTCTGAAAGATAGAGGCGCAAAACGAAAGCCGGCCGCGGTGGCAACCACGAAGCCGGCTATTCGAAAACTTAGGCACAGGAAATCATAGGCATGACGCACAGAAATTGCAATTTAGAATTTATTCAAACCCATTGGACGAATGTATTTTGCCAGCAAGCGGAAACGGAGCTAACCCGGGTAAGGTTCAAAAAGCAAGACGAATCATTTGTTATCTCGGCCAATGGCCTAGCGCGGCCCACAGGGGACGTTTATTCATGGTCCCCCGTTTCCCCTGCCGAAATTGCTTTGGCGGTTCAGTGGTATCAAGAACGCATCGGCCAGGCCGGTTGGGTCAAGTCCCCCGAATTGCTTTCCTACCCGATCAAACACGCTATCGAACGATGGGCAAAGCAGTATGTCAGCAACGGGGCTGCAATCTGCGGGGCGATCATCGCCGGCTACCCGATCCGCCCTAACTTGGACGTTATCGGTCAGCCGCGCAACTGCTTTATCGGGATCTCCCGCCGGCTATACCGAAGCCTTCCCGAAGCCAAACGCGGCGAGGCGGTTCAATGAATAAATTCATAATTGATACGACCGACGAACAGCCTAACGTCACCAAAGAAGCGGGCATCAAGCGTAGGAAATCACACGACAAGGAAACCGTTCTAACAGCAGCAAATGGCAAGTGGCAAAATTTGCTTTCAGCATTGACCGGATACAGCGCTGATTATTTCGATGGCAAATCCCACGATTGCCCCGGATGCGGTGGAGTTAAGAACAAATTCAGCATGTTCAACGACAACGGTGGTTGCGGATGCTTCCAATGCGACCGAAGAGAAGGAACCGGATTTGGCACGATAAGCTGGCTTCGAGGTGTTTCATTAGAAGATGCGATCAATATGGTTGGTGACGAGCTTAGATTAGAGCCAAAAAGCAGACGTTCCAAACCATTGCCAGCGGCAGCAAAAAGCAAGCCGAAGCCCAAGCCAAAGAACGAAATCAGTGAAGCAGACGCCGAGCTGCGGAACAAGGTTTATTCAACGCTATCGAGTTGCTACGGGTTGAATGAAATCCACCGGGAAGCCTTGAAAGCCAGGGGGCTCTCAGATTCGGACATTGCAACCGAAGGCTATTTCAGCGTTTCATCAAAGAGAATACCGGCAATCACAACGCTCAAGATTGATAAGGCAACAAATGGCTTGGCAACGAGAGCCGATATCGCAAACAAGGTGCCAGGGGTCTACAAGTCACCCAGCGAAATATCAGTTTTCAGCCCAACGCTTTTGATCCCCGTGCGGGACGTTCAAGGCCGAATCATTGCTTTGCGGGTCAGGCCGGACACACCGAAGCCAAAATTCGGCAAATATGGCTGGCTTACGTCAAATTACAACAATCCACCACTAACATCCCCGGGAACCCCGGCCCACGTTCCGACTCATTCAGATCCGCCGGAAGTTATTCGAATCACCGAAGGCGAATTCAAAGCGAACATTGCGACCCAAAGAACCAAGGTTCTTACTCTATCGGTGCCAGGCGTGGAATGCTGGACTAGTGCAATTCCAATCACTGAGCACTACAAGCCGCAAAAGCTGTTGATTGCCTTCGATACGGACGCGGCAACAAAAAAGGATGTTTGCCGAAGTCTAGGCAAATTATGGGATGCTCTCACTACGCTGTCATGGAAGCCGGCGGTTGCTGTTGAGACATGGCCGCAAGACTACAAGGGGATCGACGATGCATTAACCGCCGGCGTGGCCGTTCAGGAATTAAGTTTCGATCAGTCCCTTGCACATATCGCACGGCTCAAGGTTATGCATGGCTTGGACAAGCCAACGCTGCAAGAGCTTCTAGACGACTTACGCGAGTACGAACAGCCACACGACCCAAACCGGCTGGCTCGCGTTAACCTTGCATCGTATGAGGAAAACCACGGGGGAAGGTTGGTTTATTGGCGCGAGAGCTTCTACCGATACAAGGCCGGCGGATGGCGGAAGATATCGGTTGATGAACTAAATACCAAGATCCGCAAGTCTATCAACAGTGAGTTGGCGAAAATCGCCAAGGCACAACAGGAAATCGAGAATTTCGAGGAAAACCCCAAGCCAATTAAAAAGCTTCTAATCAGTAACAACATGGTTGGCAACGTTCTTTCGGAGTTGAAGCAATTAACCTTGCTCTCAAACCACCAAGTTGAAATGCCTTGCCTGTTAAGCGATCCACAGAACCGGCAATACTTGCTCTCGTTACAAAACGGGTTGCTTGATCTAAACCGCGTTATTGATGGGGATGATCCGGCAGAATGTTTTTCCGGTCATGAAAGCGATTGGTTCTCTACAACCAAGCTGTCGTTTGAATTTGACGGGGAAGGGAAATGCCCCCAGTTCATGAGATACCTAGAAACATCCTTGCCAGACGATTCCTCAGGCCGGCTCGTTCAAGAGTTTGCCGGCTATCTTTTAATCCCTGATAACCCTTTTCAGCGTTTCCTTGTATGCGAAGGCGACGGGGGGACCGGCAAAAGCGTTTTGTTGTCGGGCGTCTTGACGGCCATGCTTGGGAAACAAAACGTTTCCAGCGTCAAACTGGATGGATTTGGAGGCAATCAGTTTTCTTTGATTGATGCCATTGGGAAGGCGGCAAACATCGACCCAGACGTTAACCAGAACGCCAAATTCAATGAAGGCATGTTCAAGCAGTTTGCCGTAGGTGAAAGGATGCAATTTGAGCCGAAGGGAGTCAATCCGTTTTCATGCATTCCCACGGCCAAGGTAATTCTAGGCTGGAACAACCGGCCCCGGATTCGAGATGCATCCGATGGGCTTTGGCGCCGAATGCTGTTGGTTGGATACGAAAACAAAATCCCTGAGGGCTCAAGAATTATCGGCATGGATCGACCGGATTGGTGGGAATGTTCAGGGGAGTTGCCGGGCATCTTTAATTGGGCATTGGAAGGGTTAAGGCGTTTATTTGATCAAGGCGGGTTCACTGTCAGCCAGGCAATGAGGTTCAAGCTGGATGACTACCGGAAGGAACAAAACCCGCTAACGACATTCCTAGATGAATGTTTTGAACATGATCCGCAATCTAAAGAGAAATTCGCTACGGCTTGCATGGTGAATGATTACCGCGTTTGGGCATCTCACAACACATCTGAGGCCGATGGCAACGCCATGTCGGCAAAAAGAATGGGTGCGGCAGTTAAACAGAAATTCGGCATTGAGTCAAAAGCTATGAGGGTTAGCGGAATTCTTCTAAAAGGTTTTGAGGGCATCAGGCATAAGAAGCCTGAAGAATCCGACGAAACGTCGCAAAATGTTACGGATTAGGCAAATGTTACCTTTGTGTTACGGATTAAAAAACGAATCCGTAACACCATTTGAGATGGTTTTTAGGGGCTCTTTTTGTGTTGTTACCTTTGTTACTTTTAATTTCTCACACACATAAGAGCAAAAATAAGATAGCGAATGTAATAGAGGCATTAAATATGCGATGTAGCAGCAGAATAGAAAAAATCCGTAACATCCGTACATCCGTAACATTTTCGACCGGAGGGTTTTCACGATGACTACTCACCCCCGGCCCGTCCTACGCCTATTCCCCCGATGGGCTGTCAATCGATGGCCAACTAGATTGGTGGCTTGCCAGGGCGGACGATAACCCAACGATCGAATCGAACATTACACGGTTGCAATGCTCGATCGATGAAATGACTTTTGAGAATTGGCGTTTCGTCACTTCGCTGGATACCACCCCCGATCTCTCATTGAAAGAGTATGCCGCCATGCTCCCGGTTCAAAGAGAGCAAAGCCGAGAATCGTTTGCCGTTGGCGTCTACCGCCTATGCGAACGCCTTGGGCTGGCTAACCAGTCGATCGAAGGCTTGGCCATGAAAGCAATGGCGGAATAAGAGAACGCCCCACACAAGCCCAATCAGACGCCCCCAAGGCCCGCATCACCCAACAGTGAAGCGGGCTTTTCTTTTGCCGTGGTCATTAGTCGTGATAATTTCACCCCATAAAAGGGGGGGTAGGTTGGAAACCGCCGGCAATCAGGGAATCCGCCAACGCCGGCGGAAGATCATTTCTTTGGGTTGGTCCCTCTCCCGGCCGGCGCGTAGCCTACACACTTCGAAGCGCGTAGTACGTTTTTCCCTTGCAAACTACGCAGCATTTTGCTATACTTTGCAAGTGGAGAAAACGCCCCGAAATGGCGATATTTCCTAGAGGAAACGACGATTTTGCAGTATTGAAAAAATTTGCTTCGGAACCGAGGGTTGCAGGTTCGAGTCCTGCCGGGCGCGCTGATTGAAAACCTTCTCAATGTTGGCAGTTTTCAGTGCTGTGTTGGCGGTTTTAGGTCTTTTCTTTGCCTCGCAACTTTTCCCGATATTCCTCCATCGATTTTAGCCCAACGTCGTGTGCCGAGCAAGATTTTGGGGCTGATGGGATGGCCAATGCTCCTGACTTGGGAATCGTCTCCAAACCGAAACAGCAGCTTTTATTCAACTGATCGTGACGTGTGGCTGGCTAGATTCGCCAAACTGCGCGAAAAACATTCAGAAATACCCTACACTGAACTACCGGATTAGCTGACAGATTCCAATCCCAGAACGGCAGGAATATAAAAAAACACACGAGTTGCGGATCGGTCGTTTCCTGAAATCTGAGTCTCTCGGACGCAACCGGGTGATTTTAGTGGTTCATCAGCAGGGGAATTTATGGCGGCTGCTGTAATTTTAGACCAGATCAGTCGCGGTCGCACTGATCGCGTGTTCGATCTCCTTTCGCTTTCGAACTGGCAAGACTTAATCCGAGAAGGCCGCGTCACGCCTCTGCAGTGGTTTGTGTATTACAATGACACGACTGCGCTAGAGGCTGTCCTTGTAAACGGCGGAAACCTGGAATCAATCGACCTTAACGCGGAATTGGGCAACGCCGCGTTTTTCGGCCACTGGAAAGTATGCGACTTTCTCTTGCAGCACGGTGCCGATGCAAACAGCACCGTTCCCAAGACTGGCGAAACACCGCTGCACGGCGCTTTGACAAAGGCAGGACGGCCGTTCTATATGTACACGATTCGTCTACTCGTCGAACATGGCGCCAACGTTAATGCAAAAACTCACCCCGGCGTTGAGACGGAGGCCTTTATGCGCGATGTGCGAACCAAGGGCGAAACGCCGCTTCACAGGGCTGCAGCCTATGCCGACGAGGAAATTATTCAATTCCTCCTGGATTCTGGGGCAGTCAAAGAGGAGCGGGACGCCAATGGGGACTCACCACTCGCTTGGGCCAGCGAACACTTGCGCCCTGGGCGAATACTCTCTCTATTATCCTTCGGGCCACATCGCATCGGAGATGGTCATCGTACTCGAATGATTAGCGACCACGGTGCCGGGTGGGGCAACGGAATGGAATGGAACCTGATGGGTGACTACTTACCAGTTTCAAACGCAAAAAGCCGACGAACAAATGGATGAACGCGAGCCGGAATAGGCTGGTTGGCTCGCTTTGATCTGCGACGTTTACTTCTGGCCGCGTTGTCCTATTCGTCATGCTTGGCCGATCTAGCTTGCACCCTGTATGGAATGTTGGGGCTTTTCTGTCTTGAATTGAATTGATACACCGATGACAATGGGGAGTCAGCAAAAGGGTGAAGGTCACCCAGGGAAACGGAGTGCGCCTCAACCATCGTTCGCGATATTTGTTGTGTGTTCCAACCACAAATCACTTAAACCAATCGCATAACATAGCGATCAACCGCAGTGCTCGAATGTCCGCCTCGACTCACTAAACGCAATCCCCTCGCATGTGGTCATCGCTGGTTGTTCGCTGGTAGGGGACAAAAGAGTACTCCTGATGACTCACTCGCCCCGGACTGCAATCGATTCGCCCCTGGCTGCCTACCTTGGTCATTTGCCCGCCCAAGAACTGCTTGGAGCCAAGTCACCGAAGAAATTCTCTTTGCAGTCGATGGTACGTGGAGGCGACCGAGCTTGGCGTAATGCGATGCTCGCAGTTGGGCATGAAGCGGCGGCCGTGGCAGCTTGTTCGGTTGCAGAGTTGGGACTCGATGCCTATTTGACAGCGCCAGATGCTCCTGCTGAGGTCGAAGCACTTGCCCAGGACGCTGTTGCCGCGCTCCGGTCCTGGAGGATGGAACCGCGATCTCAGGAACGTATGGCCGAAGTGTCGGAAAAAGGAAAAAAGTTTAGCTTAGCGGTCAACGTTGGAGGAAGGCTTCGCAACGTCAGTGGTTGGCGCGCTCAAAATTTGGGCAGAGTGGTTGGCTTGTGCTATAGCGTCGTGTTGGCCCCTGAAAATCGTCGGTACGTTCGCTGGCTTGGAGAGGCCGCTGAGGCAACTTGCCTGCTGCTCGACGGCGCCCAAACGACGATTATTGATGCCGTGGCTTCGGCTTTGTTGCCTTATGCGATCGCCAGCGAACCCAGGCGTGCACCGGAGTCGCGATCCGGTCCGGGAAAAATAGATGCGTCATTTGGCGCGGACCGGTGACGCCGGTCGTTCGCTTGGCCGATCCAACTTGTAGAGCGTTTGGGAAGTTGGGGCTATTGTCCCAAAAAAAACACATTGGCTTGCATCTGCCGAGGTCCAGAGCGAGAATCTTCATTGTCAATTGTCCTTGGGGTTTGGGGTTGGAACGATTATGACAGTAGTTGCTTACGGCAACTCAAGATCACGGGTTTGAGACGCCAGGTTTTACACAAATGACTCCCGCCCCCAACCCAGGACTTACATGGATTCTTTCGTCACTCATAGAAGCGGGTATTGCAATATATGTTTACTGGAACAGAACTCGCTCGTCCGTTTATCCCAACAAAGGACTTTGAACTATCCAAGAGATTCTATGAAGCGTTAGGGTTTGAAAAGACGCTCGATAGCGAGGTCGCAATTTTCAGAACAGGAAGTGGAGGCTTCTTGCTTCAACGTCATTTCCATGACGATTGGGCAGCCAATTGCATGATGCAATTGATGGTGGACGACTTGGATGCGTGGTGGTCGCATATTGATTCACTTAATCTTCCCAAACACTTTGGTGTGCCAGCCCCCAAGCCCCCGGCCATGCAACCTTGGGGGCTTCGAATTGCGTACGTTGTTGATCCGGCTGGTGTGTTGTGGCATATTGCAGGGCGTCGGGCCGGCGTGAGTCATGACATATAATTCGGAAAACGGGCGACGAACAAACCGTTTCACAGGGAGCCGCGGGTCGCGCGGGTTCTGAAATCATTGTCATCCGCCGCGGCCCGGTGAACGGCGGTCGTTCGTCGGTAGATGAATTCCACACAACAAAAATCTTGTAGCAGGAGTTGAAACCATATGTGTCGCCTTATTGTTAGCTTTGCCGTAGTGTTGCTGTTTCCATGCCTGTCGGAATCAGTGGCGTTAGGACAGGCGGGAGGGTCCCGCGCAGGAGTCCAGTCGAACTCAGGTGCGGTCGCAGGCCTGCCGATGCTGAATCGTGAAGTGGTGGAAGGCTTCATTGCGATCGAAGGTCGAGCGGAAGTTCGCGTACGGCCTACGGAAATCAGAATCGTCTTGGCTGTTACCAGCGAAGGCCAGACGGCCCTCGAATGCCATACGTTGATCGCCGAAACCATCAGCAAACTGAAAAAATCGTGGACCGGGATGGGAATTCCCGCGGAGAGCATCGTTGAAGATTTCATTGCCGTGTTGCCGGTCTATGAATGGGAGCTCAAGAAACAAGGGGCCAGTGACGTCGGCGTGGAATCGAAAACGGGTTTCCGTATGCAGACCAACGTTCACTTGGCCGTACCGAACGATGCGAATGCGGAGAAGGCATTGACGGTGGCATTTGAACACGGAGTAACTGACATCATCGCATTCGATTACTGGAGCGAGGAGTTGGACGAATATAAAATCAAGGCTCGGGAACAAGCAGTCACGGCGGCCCGTAGCAAGTCCGACCTGCTGCTGGCTGCGCTATTCGAAGTCGTCCCACCTGTAATCAACGTACAGGAGCAAACATCGGTTCACTATCCTGAATCGCTTTACCATTCGTTCGTGAACTCGCATGACGACGAGGTTACTACTGGGTGGCGGCGAGACACCCCATTCATTCGCGCCCATCGCCCGCGCAATACTTACTACCGTGGCCTCGACTTTGACGGAGACATTC
>JBGSIY010000225.1:0-4831 GCA_041742275.1 Pirellulaceae bacterium
GGTGATGAGGCCTTTGGACTGCGGAGTTGTTGGGTAAAAAACTTGATACCCGGCCCGCTGGCTTTCAACGAGCAAGATCTGCAGTTTGGCCGCGCTCCTGTCTTGCCGCGAATTCATTTGGTAACGCCCCGACCCGGAAAAGAGCCGGAGTCCGAGGCGTTGGAGGTTGTCTGGTTTGCCGAGGGCAACGGGGCCGCGCTATGCGAGGGGGCGGCCGTATTGGCCGTGATTCCACCATGGAGCGGTACGGAGGGTTTTCATGGTTACGCAGCAGGTTGCGCTTCGGAGAATCTGGTTTGTTGGCCCATGCCCAGCCAACCGGCCCTGCAACAGCGGATTGAATCGAGTCGTCAATTTTGGGCCGACTGGAAAGAAGGATCACGTTTTTCGAGGATACAGTCGCAGCAGTTGGCGGCCTATCACCAACGATTCGGGACAGAGGTTGCGTATTTTGCTATTGATGGTGATGCCTTCCCGCCCAGAGGTTTGGCCCGCTATGATTCCCCCGATCGGATTGTCTTAATCACCGTTGGTATGTCGCTCTGCCCTCAACCGATGGTGGAAATGGCTGTCGACCAGCCGCGCGAGGTGCGCAGGGTTGAGTTGGCCGTTTCCCTATCCGCGGGATCTGACGACGAAGACGTTTTACGTGCGGCCAAACGCCTCTCTTCTTTGGCTTCACTGCCTTGGCGGCAATCGACGTGGCTGGGTCATCAGCATACCTGTGATTGGTTTGGAGAGGGGAGTAAGTTGCCGATTGCTGGAATGTGTCGCGATTCGAGTGGTCGCGATTCCAGTGAAAGCGGGGGAGCCCGAGCGTTGATGAATCAACATTGGGAGTTGCCGGAGGTCGATGGAGATCCGGTCTATTTACTCTGGGTAATCCCCTGCAGCAAAGACGAATTGGCATCGGTGCGAAACGGTGAGCGGCAGTGGCTCGATCTGCTAATTTAGAAGATTTCGTTAAACGATCGCCGACTGATTTATATAAATAGCCAAGGCTGCTGACCAAATGGGCAGCAGCCTTTGCTAGTTTTACGTTTGAACGCAAATCGATATTTTTATGGGGAGGTCAACGTTGACCCCAAGAAATTACTCAGATTTTGGCAGGATAACGGTGTCGATCACATGGATCACACCGTTCTTGCAAACGATGTCTGTTTTCACAACTTTGGCGTTGTTGACCATGACTGTGTCGCCTTCGACTTTAATCTTAACTTCTTGACCCAATACGGTCTTAGCTGACTTGAGTTTCACAACGTCAGCTGCTTTCACGTTACCTGCAACAACGTGGTACTTCAGGATAGCAACCAATTGGTCTTTGTTTTCTGGTTTCAACAATGACTCAAGTGTTCCTTTTGGCAATTTCTTGAAGGCTTCGTCGGTTGGAGCGAAAACAGTGAAGGGACCTTCACCTTTCAAAACTTCTACCAAACCGGCAGCTTTAACGGCTGCGACCAATGTTGAGAAACCTTCTGCTCCTGCGGCTGTGTCAACAATGTCTTTAGCTTCCGTCTCTTGGTGAGCTGCTGCGGAAACGGCGACTGTCGAAGCTGGGCATTGGCTAGGGCATTGCTGGGCATTGCCAACAACCGAACCGCCAACCAACAAGAAACAAACCAATAGACCTGATGCGATTTTCATACTAACTACCTTTTCAACTTTTCAATGACTGTGTTTCAAAAATTTCCGGCGGCGAATGGATGTTTGCCTGTTTGCCGGAGGAACGTTGTCCCATGCATGGTTCTCTACAGACCGTATGCTTTGGATGAAAACAACGGCCAAAAACAGAATTAATTAAAAATTTTTGCAGGTCCTGATTTCTGTCCATTGGTTGGCGCGTGGAAAAAGCGTTAGAATGAAACCCTCTACTGGATTATTGGGTAGAGGCAAACGAGAAATCGTTTTAGAGATTGAACGTTTTGAAGTAGAACGTTGCGCGAATCGTCCCAAATTGGCGGGGGCAAACGCGTCTGGCATATGCCGCAATCGTCAATTGCAAATCCGCCACAGTTAAATGGAAAACACAGAATGAGACAAAATATCGCATCTCGGGCACTCTTTTTATTAGCCATCGTTGGCTGTTTTGCGGCCTCCCCGGTTGCCGCCTTTCAAGACTTGCCCGACGCCAAGACCTTGGTGGAATTGCATCTGAAATCACTGGGAGATCGTTCGGCTCTTGAATCCATTAAAACAATGGAGACAACAGCGACCATGACCATGCCCGGCGGACCGGCAGGCGACATGTCCGCTTCCATGGTCATTCTGCAAAAAGACGGCAAGTCCGTTTCAACAATCACCATCGAGCAATTGGGGGAAATGAAACAAGGGTCTGACGGAGAAGTTTTTTGGTCGAACAATCCATTTACTGGCCCGACCCTGATGAAAAAATCTGATTTGGGAGCGCAAGCCGAAGAAATGGGATCGCCGGTACCGGCCCTCAAGTGGATGGATAAACTCGACAAAATTAAAGTGGTTGCTTTGGAGGATGTCGATGGCGTTTCGTGCATCAAGGCTGTGTTTGATGATAATGGCGCCAAAACGACTCGATTCTTCAACGCGAAAGACGGCACGATCACAAAATTGATCGCCTCCAACAAAAGTCCGATGGGTGAGATGGAAGTCGAAATCATTCCTAGCAATTACAAAGTTGTCAGCGGTGTTAACCTGCCACACAAACAAGTCACCGTGATGGATCAAGGCGAAGTGGTTTTAGAAATTTCTGAAATCAAGATCAATCAAGAAATCCCCGATGAAAAATTTGAACTGCCCGAAGAAATCAAAAAATTAGTCGCCAAAGAAAAAGGCGACAAGTAATTTACCCAAACAGCCAAAAAGGTGTCGGACACCTTTAAAACAGCCAAAAAGGTGTCGGACACCTTTTGCGATCGCGTCCCTCCCTGGCAAATCAGGGAGGGACTTTTTTCTTGCCAAAACTGCCAAGCTTTCACGCGTAAAGAACCCATTTCAGCTTGTTGGGTGTCGGCCCCCATATAGTTGCTCGAATGCTGTAGCCATCGCAGCAAAGGCACAGGCAAAAGTGTTTTCAATGACTCTTCAGAAGTAATCATGCCATCGGAAAAATCTTCTGCTCATACTGCCGACAAGCCAAGGCGAAGACGTCTTCGGCGCCCGGGGCGCTGGCTCTTGTTTTTTGTCATCATCTGGATGGTGGGAGATTTTGGCTACTCTCGCTACGTTGCCTGGAAGATCGCCAAGTTCGAATCGACTGCTATTCGTGACGAGAACGGAGTGCTTCAGGGATGCCTGGAGTATACGTTGGGTACCGGCGACGAAGCTATTTTGCTGATTCATGGGATCAATGACAGTCCGGCGGTTTGGTATCGCATTGCGCCATGGCTGGCGGAGACGGGACGTACGGTTCGCGCGATGCGCTTGCCCGGATTTGCAATGCCAAACGAACAGTACGGCTCGAAAACAATCGAGGACTGGTTGGCTGGCGTCGATGCTGAGATTGAACAGCTGAAGAAGACGCACACTCGCGTTCACGTTGTTTGTCATTCACTGGGGGCGGCCATTTTTTTGAGGTGGATGCAGGCTCATCCCGATACGGTTGATTCTGTGTCCTTACTTTCACCAGCGATCGAAGTCAGCAGCCTCCGCAGTCCCGTCCTGCCCGTGCGCTGGTGGCACGACATCAGTTCCGTGCTCCTATTCACACGCACCGTTTGGCCACCTTTTGTCAACGATGTTCTCGATCCGGCGGCGAAAGACCAAAAGTACCGAACGCCATTCTCGCCTCGCCGGGTGATTTCGCAAGCCTTCGCTTTGACCGATGCGAACCGAGACAATGCTCCCGCGATCAAAACGCCGACTCTGATGGTTATCTCACGTGAAGACAGGGTGATCGAGTGGCAAGCCGCCGAGGCCTTCTTTGCCGAAATAGGAACTCCTCAAAAGCGCCTTGTCTTCAACGACCGCTCAGGCCACGTCCTGCCCGTCGACTACGGATGGGAATCAGTCGCCGAAGAAATCGTCACCTTTATCGATCAGAATTCGAAAGATTGACAGAGGTCTGCGCTACGCTTTATTTTCCGGAGCCTGCATGGGGGTGTCCCCAGATGCAGGGCACCAATTTTCGTACAGAGACGTTGCATATTATCTCTGCCTTACCGGCCTACGTTTACTAAACAATAAAGTTGGTGTCGCCAAAATGTTCTGGACACATCCGACACTTTTAGTTTTTCCTATTTCTTCTTTTCGGCTGGCGTTGGTTCCTTGAGCGGTTTGGTTGCGGTTTCATTATCGATGAGGTCGTGGAGGGCAATGAGGTTTCCAGGTGAAGATTGTGCAATTTGCTTTTCTAACGCGTCCTTCGAAATTCGTGCCACTTTTTTCTTTTGCTCATCATTCAGTACGTCGTCGTAAGCTTCTTGCAATTCAATTCTCGCCTCTTCTACTTGTTTTTTAAGGCGTTCGATGATTTGGTCGGATTTGGAGTTAAGCTTTTCCTTTTGCTGTTGCGAAAGACCGACCATTTCACCAATGGGAGTTTGAGCCAATAATCGAATCACTCCCATATCGCGACGTTTGCCGAATTGTTTCAGGAAATCGAATTGCTGTGGCAAAAGAATCTTTCGGATTTCGCCGGTCGCCGCGAGACGGAGTTGATTGTCAATTTCGTGATCGAGATTGTCTCCATGAGCCCGTAATTGGCTGCGGTATTCTTCAATTATACGGCCTAAATCTTCCGTTTGTTGCGGTATTAATTCAGCAGACGCCAGCTCTTCAGGAAATTCTAGAAAAAGCTCCACAATCCCAATATCAAACGAGGTCAATTGATTTCCCATGTCGCTTGCATAATAAGCGT
>JBGSIY010000226.1:0-4694 GCA_041742275.1 Pirellulaceae bacterium
ATTCTGGACGCGCGACAGCAGCTGAATTAACGCTGACCTTGTCCGCTCCGTGATTGAGTAATTGCTGAGCATCGGCAATGGTTCTGACTCCCCCCCCGACCGTCAGTGGTATTGATAGTGTTTCACGAATTTTCTCCACCGTCTCCAGCATCGCCAAACGACCTTGATTCGTTGCCGATACGTCGAGCATGACAATTTCGTCAGCACCTTGCTCTTCATATCGGCGAGCCAATTCAACAGGGTCACCGGAGTCACGCAATCCCAAAAACTTCACGCCCTTGACCACGCGTCCTTCTGTGACGTCCAAACAAGGAATGATTCGACTCTTTAACATGTTTTTTCCAACCATAACTGAAGCCATTGTTGCCCCCACTCCCCCGACAGTTCCGGATGAAATTGACAGGCCAAAACGCGATCGCGGTGAACCGCACTGATAAATGGAGTCCCGTAGTCCGTCGTCGCAATCTCGAACCCTGAGATCTGACTGATAACGCGATACGAGTTAGCGAAATAGGCATGCCCAGTAGGAAAGGTTTCGGCAAAAGCGGTCCCTGCATCGGGAGTGACTTCGTTCCATCCCAATTGCGGGACCTGCACGCTGGACGGGAATCTTTCGACTTGCACTCCAAACACCCCGACCCCAGAGATTTGAGGGCTCTCCTCACTCCCCTCGCACAATAATTGCAATCCTAGGCAAACGGCCAGAAGCGGCTGATTATCGTGCACACGATTTTTTAAAACGTCGATCAAGTTATGTCTTTGCAGAATTTCCATTCCCGCTTGAAAAGTACCCACTCCTGGCAATATCACTCGCGGGGCCGAGGCGATTTTACTCCGTTCCAACGTCAATTCAGTGCTATGTCCCAAACGCTGCATGGCAACCTGCATCGAACGGACGTTGGCAACACCTGTATCGATAATGGCAATCGGCTCTGTCATGCCAGCACCCCTTTCGTACTGGGGATTTCACTGCCAACAATGGCTATTGCCTCTTTGATGGCCAGAGCAAGGGCCTTGAAAGCAGCTTCCGCGCGGTGATGATCATTTGCACCGCGAATGATGTCGAGATGCAAGCTGCATTTTAAGTTCAATGCCAAGGACTGAAAAAAATGAGTGATATTTTCCGTCGCCCAAGTGCCCACGTGTTCACGAACCAGCCCTAAATGAATTTCTGGCCAAGGCCGTCCGGACAAATCAATTACGGCACGTGCTAACGCTTCGTCCAGGGGACAATAAGCCGACCCGAATCGACGCACACCCCGCCGATCTCCCAAGGCCTCCAAAATTGTTTCCCCAATGACAATCGCGCAATCTTCGGAAGTATGGTGGTCGTCAACCTCCAAATCACCGGAACAAGTCAATTCGAAATTCATGCCCGAATGCCGCGCAAGGGCCGTGAGCATATGATCCAAAAATCCAATCCCCGTATCGACACTCGATTGACCGGTGCCATCGAGATCGATTTGACACTGGATGGTGGTTTCGTTGGTCGACCGCACCCGCCTCGCGCTTCGCGGACCTGTTGAAAACTGAGCGTTCATTTCTTTCGACATTTTTGGATCCTCTTGTGAAAGCGACGCCGTTGGCGCGGCCAGTTGGGAATGCGTGACTTTGGCCAAGGCCCTAACCAAACGTACATAATCTCCCGAAGAAGCAGGACAAGTAATTCGCACCCATCCGTCCAGGAGTGCCGAGTCATGGAACTTGCGAACCACGATTCCTTCGCTCTCGAGTTCCCTGGCGATTTCGGGTTGCCGAGGGAATTGAGCCAACAAAAAGTTTCCTTGGCTGGGCAGCGTAATTCCACCACAACGCGCAATGGTTTCGTCTAGTTCCTTGCGTCGACAACACATTTCACTGACTTGGGCCACCATTGTTTTTGCCTGGTTTTGCAAGGCTCGCAACGCCAATTCGACCGAGACGTGGCCGATTGTAAACGGTCCACCGAAACGTCGTAGTTGTCCTGCTGCTTCTGCATCGGACGCGACCAAAAATCCCACGCGCAGTCCCGCCAACCCCCACGCCTTGGAAAGCGTGCGGACCAGAGTCACGTTGGGCAGCGTCAATAAATGAGGTGTGGGGTCCTGGTCCGCAAATTCGACGTAAGCCAAATCGACCAACAATGGTATCCCCAACCTATTCGTTTCTTCAGAAATTTTCTCCAAGGTCTCCACTTCGATGACTTGGCCCGTGGGATTATTGGGGGACACGACGACAGCTAAAGCCGTCCGTTCGTTGAGTTGCTGGAGATACTCGGTCAATGGAAATGGGCCATCAAACCAAGTCACTTTGTGCAAGTCGCCCCCCGATTGTCGCGTGTAAATATCGACCATCTCAAATGAGGGGGCATGCACAACGACTTGATTGCGCTCGCCGATGATCGCCAAACGGATCATGCGGTCGATTCCTTCGTCTCCGCCGGCGGTGACCACAACGCGAGCAGGATCAACTCCGATCCATTGAGCATAGGCCATTTGGAGTTCGGAATAGCTGGGATATCGATTCAGAGCATCTGCCGAAAGTCCGTTGGCTGCCTGACATGGCAGGCTCAAGGGACCTTCGTTGCGTCCTAGTCTCAAAGTTTTGTCGTCGGTAAACGTGCCAACGTCGTAGGTGGCGGGGGATTTTAGATTCTCGTTTTTCATGGGGACTAAAAATGATTAAGGAATGATTTGTTCAGGACGAGTCACGACCAAACCGCTGGCTCCATGCGACTTCAACGCGGGAATCAGACGATTCAACTCTTTGCGAGGCACCGCAGCCCGCACAGCCAACCACCCCGTTTCGTTCAATTCAGAAATCGTCGGCTGTCGCAAACAAGGCAGCAGGGCAACGACGGCCTCCAAAGACTCCTGACTGACATTCAAATCCAACATGACTCGTTCGCGTGCTTCCAGTACCGACTGCAGTAACACTACCAATTCGTGGATGCGTTTCGCCTTTGTCTCATCGGCCATGGCCGAACGGCTGGCAAACAAACGAGTTGTCGAGGTCATCAGCTCATCAACAATCACCAGCCCATTGGCTCGCAAGGTGGAGCCGGACGATGTGTTGTCAACAATCAGATCCGCGTCCTCTGGCGGAAATACCTCAGTGGCCCCAAACGTGGTCAGCACTTCGGCCTGCAATCGATTCTGCGCAATCCAGCGCTGAGTGATCTCGGGGTATTCCGTCGCTACAATCAACGGCCGACTAGGCAATTTTCCATCAACCAACAATTCGCCGGGTGCCGCGGCCACGAGTCGCACTGGATTCAGTCGGGTATCCAAAAGTTCCAATAGATCGGCATTCATTTCGTCGATCCAGTCTGCGCCCGCAAAGCCCACATCTCGGGCTCCCGCCATCAGCATGCCGATCACGTTTCGCGGCTTCAGTATTTTTACCGAGAAATCAGGCAAGGAGATGGTGGGGCGATAATCTCTCTCTGTTTTTCGAATACCCACGTTGGCATCGCCCAACAGAGTCACTAATTCGTCGAACATTCTGCCTTTGGGGATTGCTAACCGAATCGTATTCGCCGCCAGATTGGGGGACATTTCAGATTTTGCTTTCTTTTGCGAACCGCCCTAACTCAGACCAGCCGTTGCAAGCAATGCAACAAAAAAAGCTGGTCCCGATGGACCAGCTCTCGTGTTGTTTTAAACAGAACACAACCGGATCATCTCGGGAATCCCAAGAGATTGACGCCCAAGTGATGGACATGGTGATGATCTTGATGAAAGTGCTGCGATGTGTTCATAACAAAATTATGATTAGGTTTATCACCTCTGTCAACGGCGGGTGGCTTCATTCCACCTGTTCTCCTGATAAACGCCTGTTCAATCGGGAGAGATTGGTCATCCCTAGGACGAGCCACCGCATAATTGGAAGCCATAGCAATTTCCTAAAAGTTATGGCATGCCACGCCAATTATGCGAACGATTTTTGTTCTTGGAGGCATGAATAACATTTGCAGTGAGAATGGTCCTATGCAAAAAATTCACCATGAAATTGTTGTGTCTTTGAACGTTTCAGGTACATTATGTTTTGACCGATCCTGCTGGCGGCCCAGAAATCGACTCGAGTGATTGAATTTGCAGGTTGCTTTTTCTTGGGTCAAATCGGTCGTGCTAAAAGCATCGCTTTCAATCCGACATTTCGTAATGTTTCGCTGTGATTGATCTGCTGACGTTTGTTAGTGAATTCCTGTTTGTTGGCTTTTCAATGGCGTTTTGTTTTGCAAAAAAATTCCAGCTAACCCAGTTTCAATTTAAACAGTTCAGTTTTAAGGACGTTTTCTAAATGATTCGAATATTTATTTTAGGTAGTATCTTCACAATGGTTTCCTTCAACATCGTCAGCTCTCAGAATGTTGCAGCACAAGAAACCGAGGCCAAAAATGCCGACGAGGTCGTGCTCTTCGACGGGACTTCTTTAGAACATTGGCGAGGCTACAAGGACGAAAAAATCGGTGCCGGTTGGACGATTGACGAGGGTACGCTCAAATTCTCCGGAAAAGACGGAGGCGATATTATCACCAAACAAGAATTCGCGAACTTTGAACTGACTTTTGAATGGAAAGTTGAAAAAGGAAGCAATAGTGGCGTGATGTATCGAGTTTCGTTGGGAGACGCGGCTCCCTACTTAAGCGGACCGGAATATCAAATCCTGGACGATGACAACCATGCCGATGGAAAAAACCCAGCTACGTCGGC
>JBGSIY010000227.1:0-4104 GCA_041742275.1 Pirellulaceae bacterium
TTGTTGTTCCATCTGGTCATGCACTGCATTATCGATGCGTAGGATGACTTCTGGAGGAAGTGCCTCGACGCTTTTTGCAGGCGTTTGGATTTGAACTCCCCCGCCCGTTTGACAAACTAGGAGCAAGGTTACCCAAATGATCAACGTTCCAAACTTTTGGGATTTGAATTGCAGGCTGTTTTTTAAGAACATGTTCGCTTTCGCAATTACGTTTTAAGTTGAAGGGTTTCAAATCGTACATAAAAAATCAATTTACATCATCGCTCGAGCGAGGCAACGGAGCTGGACTGGTCGAAACCGATTTCCCTCTTATCGGTATAATTCAGAACGCTTTCGCCGCAATGACGTTCTCAATTGATTTTACCATAATCGAGTTCGGCGAATTCGGATTGACAGACGTATTCTCTCGTTTGACCTCGCAGCAATCCGATGTGCGAAAGGGCGCGCAACACTGTTTTCCAGGGTGTGACTTGCGGGGGACGGCGATCGAACCCGGTTGATTTTGTCTGCCAACTAGGTTTTGCATCGAATTTTTTTGGAGGCATAATGTTTGCTGTAGGGTCTGGCTGTTTGGACTCCCACACTCAAATACTCCTCAATGAAGATGTTGCCCGACGCGATAATTTGTATCGGTTTTTAGTTTTTCGCTAAGGGGGCTCAGCAGCGTCGATAGGTCAACGGGAAAAAACAGTTATGGTTGAAGATCAAAAATCATAAAAGGGGTTTGAGAATGCAGGTGTTAGTGTTCAATGCGGGCAGTTCAAGTTTGAAGTTTGGTGTATTCAATTTAGATTTGGAAGACAGCCGAATTTTCAAAGGCGAATTTGAGGCGTTCGTCGACGGCAAGTGCACGCTGCATTTTCGGATCGGTGGCGAACAGGGAGTGGAGAAACAGCGGGTCGAATTGTGCGGCGATATTGAGGCCGCGATCGTACGGCTTCCCGAAATTCTTATGGAGTTTGGTTATCACCAGTTTGATGCGATCGGTCATCGCGTGGTTCACGGCGGAGATTGTTTTCGCAACGCCGCGTGGATCGATGACAATGTGTTGAAATCGATCGAAGGTTGCGTGCCGATGGCGCCTCAGCACAATCGGGCAAATTTACAGGCGATAGCCGTTAGCCGCCGAGTGTGGCCCGACTCGCCGCAAATTGCGGTGTTCGACACGGCGTATCATCAGACGATTCCAGATTACGCCTACACCTATGCGGTGCCACTGGAATGGCGCCAGCACGGGTTGCGGCGTTATGGTTTTCATGGCACGTCTCATAAATATGTGGGCTTGCGCGTCGCGGCCGAATTGAAGTGTGCCGTTGCAGATTTACGAATCATCAGTTGTCATTTAGGCAACGGCGCGAGTATCTGCGCCATTGATCGCGGTTCTTCGATCGATACGTCGATGGGGATGACACCGTTAGAGGGCCTGGTCATGGGGAACCGTTCTGGGGATGTCGATCCGGGGATGTTTTCATTTTTAAGGCGAGAATTCGGGTTGAACTGTGAAGAAGTCGAACGGCGATTGTATGCCGAAAGTGGATTGAAGGCATTGACTGGGAGCCATGATCTACGGGTGGTTGAACAGGCAGCTGCCGACGGGGATTATGATGCTCAATTGGCGGTCAGGTTGTATGCCTATCGAGTGCGAAAGTACATCGGTGCCTACGCTGCGGCCCTGGGTGGATTCGATGTCTTGGCCTTCACGGGAGGAATCGGCGAAAACTCCGCCGCCATGCGACAACGGATCTGCGAGCAGTTCGAGTTTTTAGGTTTGTCATTGGATCAAGAAAAAAATCGAATGGTTGACCTACAGGGATACGCGGCACCACAGATTCAATTACAGGAATCCCGAGTGAAGGTGATCGTGACGCAAACCTGCGAGCAATTGATGATCGCTCAAGAAGTCAAGAATGTTCTTGACCAAACAAGTGATTGGAATCGAACTGATCGTGAGGTCGTCGTTGAAAACCCAATTGCTTAAGAAATTCACATTTTCAAGCAACTGTTTTCTTTTGATGCTGAGTGGGCTACCTGAATTGGCCGATGGAGATTCGGCGTCACTTAGTGATCCGTCCCGTAATAAAATCCGTTTTTAAAATTAGCCGGAGTGCGCTAGCACCCGGTTTTGCAGGGAACCGGACGCTAGCGCGTTTCGGCTAATCCGGGAACTTTTATTTCCGGACAATTATTTAGTGGCGGATTGCCCCATGGTGGAACCTTTGAAAGAGAAATTCGTTCTCCCCAGACTTTTGACTGACATCGACTTTTCATTCAAACTCAGGCAATTCGGGTGAAGATTGCGATTGATTGTTCCCCTGTCGAGTTCTCAGACTCTCCGCCGTGGGCATTGTAGGTGAGAACTTACAGCCACCTCGATTATCATGGTATACTTTCTCTGGAAAGGGCCAGTTGCGCTGCGATCTCATCTCCTACTTGCCAAACGTGATTTTCCTCTCCCACATCCTCAATCATTCGAAAAAAAATGAAAAAGAAAATTTTGGTCGTTGTCACCAATACTTCCAAGTATCCAGAAATGCTTCGCCCCACAGGACTATGGCTTGGCGAGGCGGTGCATTTTATCCATGACGTGGAGGCAGCCGGTTTTGAAGTTGACATTGTCAGCCCCCACGGTGGTTATACGCCCATTGATCCAGCCAGTCTCGCGGAGACGGCGGAACCGATCGATTGGGAATACTATCAAGACGCTGAGTTTATGAAACGGCTGGGCGCGACATTAGCGCCACAGCAGATCAGGGCTCAAGACTATGTAGCCACTTATTATGCGGGAGGTCACGGAGTGATGTGGGATTTTCCTGACAATGCTGAGTTGCAGGAAATCAGTCGTCAAATCTATGAAGCCGATGGCGTGGTCTCTTCCGTTTGTCATGGCGCGGTGGGGCTGTTGAATATCCGGCTCTCGACCGGTCAACTGTTGATTGCTGATAAAACGTTGACAGGGTTTTCAAATGAGGAGGAAAAGCTGGCTCAGCTCGACCAGCATGTTCCTTTTTTGACGGAAGATGAGCTGGTCGCGCATGGAGCCGTGTATCAGCAAGCGGCTCAACCATTCACGTCGTTTGCGCTGACCTCGGAACGACTGGTAACCGGACAAAACCCCCAATCCAGCCGCGCAGTTGCGGAGCAAGTGCTCCAGTTGCTGGGGTAAAACGGACAGGTCCCGTTTTTGCCGCAGGCGCGTAATTGGACCTGTCCCCGTTTCACTTGGCCCCCGTTTCACTTGGCTTCAAGAACATGCTCGGCTGCCGTCATTTGCTCAGCCATGATCCGGAAGGGATCGAGATTCAAACTTACTGCGCGATCATCGCCTGCATGTTGATCAGCTTGTGGACTGGCCGCAAACCGACGTTGCGAACATACGAGATGATTTGCTTCTATTTCTGTGGAATGGCTGACGAAGACGAACTGATGCGTCACATCGAAAAATTAAAAACTCAAGCAGCGTAAAGAGTCCGTTGGAAAACTCTTAGCGTCGCTTCACGCTGCGCGGAGGTTGACCGCGACTAGGGTACTCAAAAAATGGGACGCCGACCGCCCACTCTTCCGAGAAAGATTCCGATCACCCAGTCAATTTTTCTATTAGCAACCACCATGCCGAACACTATTGGACCTGTCCCCGTTTATCCTTCCCCGTTTATCATTCAAGCTGATGGCGAGTGCCATTGGTGGGTGGCACCTAACGTCTGCACCTAACGTCTGCGGTTTAGTGAGCAATCCAGGCTTCCCCCGAGGTGAACTCGGAGGCGAGCCGTCTCAATCAACCGGTCAGCAAGAAAAACGAGCCCCCTCCGAGTTCACCTCGGTTGAGCTAGGGATTCACCACCACAGGGTTCGGGGTTTTAGAGTTTTGCGGGCGGGACGCCCGCGCACCGGTGCCCAGGCGTCCCGCCTGTTTGTGCAGGGCAAGAATTGTGCATTTTTGGATTTTTCAAGTTTTTCTTTTTTTACAAAACAATGTTGTGTGTGTGTGTGTGTGTGTGTGTAAAATCACAGCACGCGAGGGATTGTGGTCGCTTGGTCAGTAACTTGCCAACACCCATGACCCACACCCTCCGAACGATTGACCGGCCGAACGACCGGCCCTGATAA
>JBGSIY010000228.1:0-9312 GCA_041742275.1 Pirellulaceae bacterium
GTCATGCAAGCACTAGCTAAATTTGATTTATGAAAATGGCCGCCGATTTTTCGGTGGCCTTTTTTTTCAGTTACAGCTCCCATCACTATCCTTGAGTGAATTTTTCAACTGAGGCATAGGCCTTGACATGGACGATGAAGACGGAAGCCGACGCACGACTCGGATCTCGAAATCACCACCTCCCCAGCCAGCTGGTCACCCGCTCGCTTGTGGCGTGCCTTACAATGTCTTAAATTCGCATCGATAATAACCCAATTTAAACAATCGTTTCCAGTTAATTATTAAAGGGCACGCAATTGATGGATCAGACGAAAAACGCGACCACCGGCAAACCCAAAGTTTTATTAATTGGTTGGGACGGGGCCGATTGGGAGCACATCACCCCCATGCTGGATCGAGGCGAACTCCCGACTTTGGAGAAACTCATCAATGGCGGTGTGATGGGAAATCTGTCCACTTTGCAGCCCGTTCTCTCCCCGATGTTGTGGAATTCCGTGGCAACGTGCAAACACGCCGATAAACATGGCATTTGGGGATTTACGGAGCGAGATCCTGACAACGGCGGTGCTAGACCTTATTCCAGCCTGTCGCGGAAAACCAAGGCCCTATGGAACATTCTCTCGCAATCCGGTTATCGCTCGAATATCATCAATTGGTGGGCCAGTCATCCCGCGGAAAAAATCAATGGTTGCATCGTTTCCAACTTGTTCGCTGGCGTGAAATTCGATCCCGAAAATGGCTGGCAAATCTCGGACGGTGTGATTCACCCCCGCCGGCTTCAAGAAGGGTTTGCGAAATTCAAGGTCTTCCCGGAAGAATTGACCGAGGCCCACATCACTCCTTTCATTCCTGACGCGGCCAAAATTGATCAAAATCAGGACAAACGTCTGACGGGGTTCGCCAAGACCCTAGCCGAAACGGCGACGACGCACGCCATCGCCACGGCCATCATGATGACGGAGCCATGGGATTTTATGGCGATCTACTACACGGGGATCGATCACTTCTGCCATGGATTCATGCAGTACCATCCTCCTAAAATGCCAAATACCTCCGACGCGGACTTTGACATGTATCGCGGCGTCATTGAGGGTGCCTATCGCTTTCACGACATGATGCTCGAAACATTGCTAAATCAAATCGATGATGAGACGACGATCATACTCTGTTCCGATCATGGGTTTCACTCGCGAGAATCGCGCCCTCTCGGGGTACCGCGTGAACCAGCCGGTCCAGCAATCTGGCACCGCAAATACGGCATCTTGGTCATGAAAGGTCCGGGGATCAAACAAGACGAACGAATTTATGGTGCCAGCCTGATTGATGTGGGACCGACTATCTTGTCTCTCTTCGACCTACCCCTGGGCGAAGACATGGATGGCCGCCCGCTCCAAGAAGCGTTTGAAAACCCGCGGCCCATTCAGATGATTCCCTCCTGGGATGAAGTCGATAGTGACCTGGACGGCGTCCATCGTGAGTCCACACCCATGAGCCAAGCCGAATCGCGTGAATTGCTGCAGCAATTTGTCGCTTTGGGCTACATCAATGATATCGGTGAGGATCAAGAGAAACACGCCAAATCTGCTGAGACCGAATCGCAATACAATTTGGCTCGCTGCCTCATGTGGCGAGGCAAACACGACGACGCCCTGAAAATTCTAACCCATTTAGTTCATGAGTCGCCATGGGAAAATCGCTTTATTGTGCAAACGGCTGAATGCTACATGAATTGTGGTTACCTCCAGCAAGCGCGGCGGATTATCGAAGCCGCCTTCGATCTGGAAACCACACAAGTCAGCCAACTATTGCTGTTGTACGCCAAGGTAATGTTGAAATTGGGGGAAGCAGAACTTGCCAATCATTGGCTTTGCGAAGCGGAACGACGAATGCCGCGAGCCGCCGAAGTTTTTGTCGAGATCGCAGATGTCTTTGCCAACCAACGCCAATGGGAAGACGCCGAACGAAATTATAAAAAAGCCCTCGAGATGAATAGCGAAAACGCTCTCGCCCTGCAGGGCCTATCAACCATCTTTTTGCGACTGGGGAAAAACCAGGAAGCGGCCGATACTGCCCTGGAGGCCGTCGGCCTGCTTCATCGCCTGCCCCGTTCTCATTTCAACTTAGGTGTCGCCATGCTGCGTTCCCAAAATGTGGAACAAGCGTTACTGGCTTTTCAAACGACCGTCCGTTTCGCGCCCAAGATGTTGAACGCCCATCGTTGGCTCGTACGGATTTACGACCAACTTCGCAACCCTGCTCTAGCCGACAAACATCGCATGGAAATTCAATTGTTGATTGCGTCACAATGGGAGATGAAACAACATCTACAAGCTCGTCAATCACAAGAATTCGATTTACCGGAATTTGAAAGCGAAGCGAGCCGCATCACGAAAATCATTCGCGAACGCCCCAGTCCCAATGATCCTGTCAAAAAGTCGGGCAAGTCGTTTGTGGTGGTCTCCGGGTTACCTCGATCCGGAACATCGTTGATGATGCAAATGCTGACGGCTGCTGGAATCGAAGCCATTACGGATGGTGAACGAGTCGCGGACATCGATAACCCCAAAGGCTATTTTGAATGGGAGGCCATCAAAACCATTGCCGAGCACCCAGAAATCCTCGACGACGATGCCCTATCAGGCCGGGTCTTCAAGGCCGTTTCGGTGTTACTCAAACTGCTTCCCAAACAACACGATTACAAAGTCGTTTTTATGGTTCGCCCGATCGCAGAAGTGGCCCAATCTCAAGAGGCGATGATCAAGCGTTTGGGGACTCAAGGTGCGGAAATGGACCAAACTCAAATTTTGCGAGGCTTGAAAAATCACTTGGCCGAGATCTTGAAATGGCTCCCTTCGGTCCCCCATGTCGATTCGTTGATTGTCGAATACCCACAATTGATCGAGCATCCCGAACAGACGATCGCTTCCATTCAACAATTTTTAGGTTCGGCCATCACCCAGCCTGAGAGAATGCTGGAGGTCGTCGACAAAGATCTCTATCGAAAACGCAGCTAATTAAAAACGCGTTGTCGTGCGGAGAACCCACAAATTTTGCAGCCAAATCGTCTTGGCAAAATAAATCGGATACTCGATGTCGTAAAGGTTTCTTTTGGCAACGCTGGGAGGGGGAGACCGGGAGCACGAGCACGGGAACCGTCGAATTGAGGAGCGGGGAAAACCAACGAGGCTACCCTTGAAGCAGACGATCCGAAAAGGATGGGCCTGTTGCGCGGAGGGTCCTTAACAAACGCGATCTTAAGACAATTTTTGTAACCGTTCACGCTCTGAGGGTTTTCGACGGAGAATTGTCGAGGAATAAGCCGTTGGGCGTTAGCCCCGGTTCCCAATTTTTTACGCGGCTTTGATTTTCCAGATTTTTCGAGTTCCACAGATCTCTCCCAGATCGCCTCCGGCACTTGAAAATCGCTCGGGCGCCGAGTCGACCCATTCTTTCAATCCCGTCTGGGACTCCACCTTGAGACCATGAGCTTGCAAGCCGTCATGGATACTCGCCTCATCCACAAAAGGATTCGCGTGAACCACCTCCCGACTGGTGGAGTTAAATATTTTGCGCACCGCTGAGGCGACTTCCGCATCATAATGGAACAACTCTTGTAGGTGCTGCTGTGCCACAAAATCGACAACCCAACTGGCCTTCGGTCTTTTGGTGAGCAGTCTTCGCATGTTGCTCAAAAAAGCCTCCATTTCTTCTCGATTGAAGTACAGCAACAGTCCCTCAGTCACGACCACCAAACTGGCCTGCGGATCCGTGTATTCGAGAGCATGTTCCAAACTAGACAAACTCAAGGCGTCGACCCCGGAACAATGCAAGACACCCCTTTTAACAACTTCATCCTGTTGAATGGCATCCCGAATCGCTTTCGCCTTGGTTCGCATGAGTGTCGGTAAATCCGATTCGATATAGACGGAACCGGGATTTTCGCGAGACCATTGCAATCCGCGGGGTGAAATACCTGAGGCGAGTTCTAAGACTTGTTTGGTGCCACTTTCGGCAATCACGCGGTTGATGGTCAGATAGCGGGCAAGAAACAGGGTCGACATTTTTTGCTGAACTTGCAAGTCTTGAATCCCCAGCTCGTTCAAAATCTGCTCCGCAGCTCTGGGACAAGTCAACTGATGGGCGAAACCCAAATTGCCGATTCGATCTCGCAAATGGCTGACCACCTTGGCAGTAGGGCTCACCAATTCAAACAGGTCAACCGCTTGAGCATCTTGCAACAACAATTCCGGCTCGATGCTGAAGTTCGTTTGTTTTACGGTATGTAACAATGCCCCAGGGACACGCGCCATTTGCGTGTAGAGCGATTCCTCGCCGCGAGACTCCTGGCGTTCTTCGGTCAACTGATCCATCACCATATAGTCCAATTGGCGCATGGCCCGCACATAGGCGCTCGTTTCCTCCATTTCGCAAGCCTGACTTCCACCCGTCTTCAAAACCTCCAGTTCAATTTCGAACCAACGTTTTAAGGGTTGATCGTCACTCAATTTCTGAATCGCCCGCTGCACCCGCCGAGTCAACCGAGCCAACTGCCCCGACAAATCAATTTCACTCATCTATTCACCCCCAAACCGGCCGCTAGTTTTTAAACCATCATAATCGAAGTCCATTCGACGGGGAGACTCCATGGTCTTCTAAATCGTAACGATACTTAACACCGCGAGAAAAATAGTAGGTCCGGATCGGCCCCGATGGGTATAAGCCTTTTTCTCGTCCTGAATGGGTCCCCACTTTTGACAATGGCAATATCGTATTTCTGATGTCTACATTTTCCCAAAAAATGCGACGGAAAACCTAGTGGTCTGTGACAACTAAAAAGACGGATCGCTACCGTCTGCAGACACAGGTATTTCCATACTCCGTCCAGCATAACGGCCCTAAATCTAAGCTGTCATAGACCAATAGTATAGGTACAGGCGGGACGCCTGAGCACCGATGCGCGGCCGTTTCAGCAGAGCATCGGTGCGCGGGCGTCCCGCCCGCAATTTTCTAAACGGCAAAAGTGGCTGGCACCTAAATATCCTCGACCGTCTGCAGACACTGGTATTTACATACTCCGCCCATGCATAACAGCCCTAAATCTAAGCTGTCACAGACCACTAGCAAACTATTTGCACTTTAGATTCTTGAGGGTTTGGTTTTGCAGGTTATACACCAGCCAAACTCACGCCCATTTCATCTTTCCGCCGAAGAAACCGGATTTGAGGCCAGTCATGGTGAGGGCCATTTGTTGGCGGACTAGGGGGGTGCGGTGAAGCCAGGGTAAAGTGCAATCGCGAAAATAGCTTCGCCAGTGACTATCCGATTGAAAAAAAGGGGTCAGCATCGACGTAACCAATCGATAATAACGAGAATGATGGCGACGTTCTGCCACAAACCGCCTTCCCGCCTCCTCCCAACTCGGCGACTGCTCCAATGACGTTGCAAAACGAAAGGCGTCCAGCAAAGCAAAATTAAGCCCCTGCCCCAAATGGGGACTGTTGGCATGGGCCGCATCGCCTAAGAACACATGCCGAGCGTCAAACACCGGCCGAACATAAGCTCGACGATAGGTTCCGTAAACAGCGCCACTCCAATCTTGGATTGAAGATATTGTTTCCTCAGCCGCCGGATAAAACCGAATCAATTCCTTTTTCCAGTCTTCAATCGGCTGCTGCATGCAGCGTTCACGATCGCGGCAGGCCAACCCCCAAAACAAACTGGCACGCCCCTCACCCAACGGCAATATACCCATCAATCGAGTCGTTCCCTCGACTACTTGCAGCAACTGCTCACGCACTTGTGTCGATTGCACATTGCACCAAATCGCAGCATAACCGTATTCCTGATCTTCGCTACTAAATTCGTGCTGGGTTCGCAAGCCACATTTGGCACCATTGGCGATCACAACATAGTCGAAGCCTGGAAATTCCCGGCCATCAACACTCGAAAGGGTCACTCCCTCGCTGTTTGTCTCCGTATGCTCAACGACGACATCTAAAACGATCGGGATTGCTTCATGGCGAACCTCATTCAATAACACTTCAAAAATATCGCCGCGGTGAACTCCATAGGCATGCATGCCGACACCGGCTGCGGCAAAGGGCATCTTGATCATCGTGCGGCCGTTTCGATAAATCGCATGCAAGTCATGAATAGGTTCGGATCTCGCAATGACACGAGACAGAAGTCCCATTCGTTCCAAAACACATTGGCCAATGGGCTGTAACATCACGCCAGCCCCGATCGGTCGCAAAACTGGGGAACGCTCAAACAGAGTAACATCGTGACCCTGACGCTTTAAAAGAACCGCGACGCAACTTCCAGCAATTCCACAACCGACGACAGCAATTCGAACTCCGCGATGCATCCGTTTTCCTTTCGACGATTCCGTAACACAACCGATTTACAAGAATGTAATTGTACACTTCCCTAGCGCACGACGCCCGTTCGCAAATATAATCTCGCTCTGGTTTTTTGTTGCTTTCGTCTGTTAAGGAATCACAAACCTTGAACTCTTATTTAGAACATGACACCCTCAGCGCCATCGTCAATGATCCCATATTGTTGAAACTCGCGGTTAAGCCGTTTTGGATTTTTCCTGCGACAAGTTTCCGGAGACCGAAATTAAAATCACACTTGAGGGTCGAGACGAGGCAGCATGTTTTCGCATTCTGGTGTACGCTGGCATCAAAATTGGCTAGAATCAGAGTTGTCTAAACCAGTGGTCCGATGTTTGCGATACAAAGCAATTCGAGATTGCTCGCCCGGGTTCAAAATCACCGGCTTTGCGATGGTAGGTCGCCAATGGAAAAATTTAAGTTTGCGAACATCGACATTCTCGGCCTTGGAAACTAGACCGCATTCAAAATTTATAGTTGTGTGAAAACGGGTGTCTTAACTTGCGGATTCTCAATGGTGTTGTTACCGATCCTAAGTATTAATTTTTTTGATCGGCGTGAGCCGAGCCTAGGACTGATTGCCCGATGGATGACGCCAGTGCTCGTCCCGATAGTCATGCTCTTTGGTTTTGGTTGCTCGCCGAACTCACCGCAACGGCCGGCTCAAGGTCTCGATTCTTCGACAAACTTGCGCGCGGATGTTGATCCCTCTCAAGCTCGAGTGTTGACAACGCTATATTTGCCCAATGTGGTACAAGTCCACGAGCGAGTTTTATCCGGCGGCTTGCCCAAGGGCGAAGCGGCTTTCGCCGAGTTACAAGAATTGGGAATCAAAACCATCATTAGCGTTGATGGTGCGACCCCGGAAGTCGAGTTGGCAAAACAATTCGGTTTGCGTTACGTTCATTTGCCTCATGGCTACGATGGTATTTCGCAACAACGGGCTCAAGAATTGATTAAAGCTGTGCGCGAGCTAGATGGGCCCATCTATATTCATTGTCATCACGGCAAACATCGCAGTCCCGCTGCCGCCACTGTCGCCTGCGTTGGAGCCGGTTTGATCGAGGCGAATGCTGGCGCCCGGATTCTGCAATTGGCTGGTACGAACCCCAACTATCGCGGCTTGTTTGCCGCCGTCGACAATGCCACGCCGCTCGATGTGAGCGTCACCCAACGCCTTGATGTAGCATTTCCAGAAATCGCTCAACTCCCGCCAATGGCGGAAGTGATGGTGGACATGGATAAATGGTTTGAAGTCCTACACGATTTTCAATTACAAAACTGGCCGGAGACGTTGAAAGGGTCCGACACAAGTTCGGCCCAAGCGGCTTTGATGCTCAAAGAGCACTATGCCGAACTGCTCCGCGAAGACAACCCTGAGGAGGCGGAAGAAGGTTTCCAAGAATTCTTGCGCAGTGGACTCGCATCCCTCGATGATCTCGAACAACAACTCACAGCGCGCCCCACCCAAATCAACTCAAAATCCGACCTGGAAGTCGAACGGACAGCCGCGCGTTTGCAATGGAGCGAACGGCTCGATCAAGTCGCAGCCAACTGCAAAAACTGCCACCAGCGCTACCGCGATCAACCCGCATCCTCACTCAGTTCGCTAGCATTTTTGAGCAACCCACAGCCACGATCGCCCGGTTTCTCGTCCACCCGCCAACTTCGCTGAAAAACACCAAAACCGCGGCTGTTTAGAGATGCTGGCAACCTCAGCGGGGTGGCGGCAGCGAACAACTCGAGAAATCGAACGTTTCCCGGGGCCATTCCTGCTCAACAACGTGTTGACGTCTCCTTGTTAATTCCGCTATGAGACAATGGTCAAGGCATGTGGGATTGTCCGCTGCTTGATAAAGCGGACATGCGACTGGAAATATCGGTCGTGGCTAATGGTCCAGCTCGTGCCGGACAACGCCTAATACTTTCGGCAGATAGATCGATTCTAAAATTTATAAACTTATTGTATCTGAGATTCCGCGCGCGATGCCCCTTACGCCCGACACACGACACCAAACCAACCGAACCGCCTGGGCCTGCGCCGGCCTATTGATTCTCCTCGGGCTACAGGGCTGCAAGTCGTGGAATACCGATGAACCGAAGTCGCACTATCAACCGTTTGCCAAAACCAAAATGCCAGTCGACAGTATGGCGTTGGAGGTCGTTCTGGTGGAACTCCCTTCTGCAGAAATGCACGAACTCATTCGCACTCTGGCGCCCATGTTAGATCGTCAGAAAATCAATCTCGACGAGCGGCAGCAATGGGATCAAAACGGCTTGGCCGTGGGGGTCTTCAAGTCGAACTGGCCGGGCGAATTACGGCAGGCGTTGGAACCGCGAACCGTCATCCCGACGGGAATGGATCGATTCGAATTGACGGACGAACAAAAAGAAAAATTAACCAAAGCCCCCCCTGTTTTGCTGCATCGCAAAATGCAATTCCGCAGTGGCGAACCTCGCGTCTTGCCTATCTCCGATTATGTTGAACACGCACAATGGCAGGTTTTCTCGGCAACAGGTAGTAATACAGAAGAGGGCCAGGCCGCTCGTGGTTGGATGCAAGTTATTTCACGACTCTCCAAGGGCTCATCGGTGGAAATTCAACTGGCCCCCCAAGTCTCGTATGGGCCCGTGCAACAACATATCGGTGTCATCGACCGCACATTGGCGTTCCAAAGCAAACAAACCGAAAAGATCTATTCTCAAATCCCTGCTCGTATACCTTTATCGCCCGGCGACACCGCGGTGGTGTTCGCGGAATCCGACCCCAACGACTTGGGCGAACTGCTGTTTGGTTCCGCAAACAATCCCGAACGCGACACACGCCGAATACTGCTCCTCCGCCTTATTCAAACCCAACACGATGACTTGTTCGAGGCTGCAACGTTTCGATAGACCCTATTGCCAGGTCAAT
>JBGSIY010000229.1:0-3347 GCA_041742275.1 Pirellulaceae bacterium
GTTCATTGTTGACCTTCACTTCAATGGGTTCGAATTCATCATTCTCCGGAAGCAACCGAACACGTCCGTCTTTCATCGCCAATCGCTTCACCGTCACTTCGTCATCGAGTGACGCTACGACAATCTCACCGTGCTCGGCAAGTTGTTGTTGTCGTACGATCAGGATGTCGCCGTCACGAATGTCCGCTCCGATCATGCTGTTGCCAACCACATTCAGTGCAAAACACGGTTCGTTCCCGACGACGCTCGCCTGCACGAAAACGTGGCCGTTGCGGTGTTCTTGCATGCTGATCGGTACGCCCGCCGGCACGTCGCCCATCAACGGAACTGCGACTACGTCAATTACGCTGGCTGTCGGAGTACGAACGATTTCGATACTTCGGGCTTTCCCCTGGGTGCGACGCAAAAACCCTTTCTGTATGAGTCGATCAAGACTGCCGTGAACGGTCGCCTTGGTCAATTTCATCTTTTTGGCCAATTCATCGACGGTTGGCGGATAACCATTCGCGTCGATGAATTTCTGAATTTCGCGCAGCGTTTTGTGTTGGGACGTGGTCAGTTCCTCTTTGATTAATGCGTTCATGTTTGGTCGCTCCTTTTCTGAAACCGAAAAACTTGTCCAATCCTTTGTTTGCCAGTCTCATTGACCGTTTGGACACGTTAGGTCCGCGGGTTCAAGGAAATTTGGGAAAAAGTGTTAGGCGGCATTCGGAAATCCGTTCGCCTCGCAAAATCCCCGGATTTTCGTCACTTCATGCTTCGGCCGGGTAGTTCAGAAATAGACGAAGCATTCTTACTGACCCATCGTCAGACAACGTCGCGGCCGCGAAGCGGAACACGTTGTGGGCGTTTTTCCGGAAACGACCATGACTCAATCTCAGAATCCCGCGAAGCTTACTTCCGACCAGCGACTCACCGAACTCGCGAGAATCCTCGCCAACGGGCTCCTTCGTCTTCGCGAGCGCGAAGCATCTTCATCGATACCTGCGAAAACGCCGGACAAAAAGGCTCGAATTCCTTGCCCTTGAGCCTTGATCTGTCCACCACAACGAGGCTCACTGTGTCACCACGTTTTGGTTTCAACGAGTCTTGTATGGAAGAAAAGGTATGGCAAAGAAGAACATGTCGGATGAAGCCGACCGCAGCGTCATTCGTCAGATCGACGAACTACAACGCATGACGCTTCCGGCGCTACGAAAGAAATGGAGCGACCTTTTTGGGCGCGATCCGGGAAAACTAACCAAACAGTATCTGGTGCGTCGCCTCGCGTATCGAATTCAGGAGCTCATCTACGGCGGACTATCGCGAGAAACACGCGACCAACTGAAAGCGTGGGCCGAGACACCTGAGAAAATGCAGAAAAAAGTTGTTCGCGAAAAGACCGACTTGCAACCGGGGACAAGGTTGCTTCGCGACTGGCACGGCAAGCGTCACGAAATCATCGTGCAAACGGATGGCTTTTTGTTCAAAGGAAAGGCGTATCGTAGCTTGAGCGCGGTCGCCCGAGCGATCACTGGCAGGCATTGTGGTGGTCGGCGGTTCTTTGGATTGCAATCGACTGGAACGAGAGGTGATTCCAAATGAACGCGACAAAACCAAAGATCCGTTGTGCGATTTACTCTCGCAAAAGCCACGAAGAAGGACTCGACCAGGAATTCAACTCGCTCGATGCCCAGCGTTCGTCGGCAGAAGCATATATTCAGTCTCAAGTTCACGAAGGCTGGCACAAGATCGCAACACGCTATGACGATGGCGGTTTCTCGGGCGGGAATATGGAGCGACCGGCGCTGACCGCACTCATTGACGACATTCGTGCCGGCAAAGTCGATTGCGTTGTCGTGTACAAGGTCGATCGCCTTAGCCGCTCGCTACTCGACTTCTCGAAAATCATCGCACTATTTGATGAATACGAAGTCTCGTTCGTTTCCGTAACTCAGCAGTTCAACACAACCACGTCGATGGGCCGGTTGACGCTCAATATTCTGCTTTCATTCGCCCAATTCGAGCGGGAAATCATCGGCGAGCGAATCCGCGACAAGAAACTCGCTACCGCCCGTCAAGGCAAGTACATAGGCGGGCAACCAAAGTTAGGACTCGACATCATTGATCGCAAATACGTGATCAATGAGAAGGAGGCCAAAATCGTCAAGCGGATCTTCAAACTGTCGCTGGAATTGCAGTCGTGCCGGAAAATTGCTGAGACGCTAAACGCGGAAGGCATCCAAACGAAACGGTACCAGACGAAAACCGGAAAGGACTTCGGTGGACAACGATTTCGCGAACGCATCGTCTACGACATACTGACGGACCACAAATACGTTGGTCGCATTCAGCACAAAGGTGTACTTTACCCTGCCGAGCACAAAGCGATTTTGGGCGATGAATTATTCGACAAGGTTCAAGCTGTTCTCAAGTCGAATTACCGGCGGGCGCACAAACACCAATCCAAACGATTC
Source organism: Pirellulaceae bacterium (assembly GCA_041742275.1). Lineage (GTDB taxonomy): Bacteria > Planctomycetota > Planctomycetia > Pirellulales > Pirellulaceae > BJ22. Next base: position 2,457 of record JBGSIY010000229.1, read on the forward strand.
GCATTGTTACGGCGAATGCTGAGATGCGGCGAGTGCGGAAGTCTCGTCCAACCGGCATGGACGAAGAATCACGGCCGCGAATATCGCTATTACACTTGTGCGAAACGTCTCAAAACCGGTTACGACCAATGCAAATTGCCATCGCTACCCGCCGGCGAAATCGAACAGATCGTCGTCACCCAACTCCGCTCTTTGCTCCGCCACCCCGACGTCATCGCCCGCACGTTCCGCGAGGTTGCCAACAGTGGGGCGGTCGGCCAGAACACGGACGCGGTTTCCCGACTCGACGAACTACGCGGACGGCGCAAACAGGCAGAACAGGCCGCGAGGTCCCTGCTTGCGTTGAAAGACCCTGACGGCGATTTCGTCAAATCGGAACTGGCACGACTTAACGGTGAAATAAAATCGCTTGCTGCCTCGATTAAGAACCTCGAAAACGAACGCGGCGATGGCTCGCCGATTGAATTGGTCGAGCTGACTGGTGCCCTCCAACGCCTCGACCCTGTTTGGGATGTGCTTTACCCGGAGGAACAACGCCGAGTCCTGGAACTGTTGATCGAATCAATCACGGTCGACAAGAAAGAAGTGGCCATCCATTTCCGAGCAAACGGCATGGAACAAATCGTCGACGAATTAAAACCGATGGGAGTAAACGAGAATGGCAAAAAGAAGAACAAAAAATAGGGCAGCCGACGCCAACGAAGATTTCGGGTTCCTCATCGAATCCGAATCAAACGCCGTTGTCGTTCGTGTCCCGGTCAAATTCTATCGCCGCAACGGTCGCCAAATGGTACTGGCTCAAGACGACGCCTCCGGCACGAATGTCGTCAATGAGTGCGGTCAGCGCCGGTCGCTCCATATTCCCGCCCGAGAAACCGCCATCGTCATAGC
>JBGSIY010000230.1:0-3189 GCA_041742275.1 Pirellulaceae bacterium
TCATTGGCGGTAGTGTAGTCCTCAATCGACGCATGCATTTCAACTAGGACTACCCAGGCCGTAATCAACGCCGGGTTTTGCATAGCAATTTTTAGCAAGTCGGAACTCTTACTATTCACTAATGCCTTTAATTTCTCAGTCTCTCCGTTTTTTTGAAAGACTTCCGTCAGAACTTTGATCGCTTGAAGTTGTAAGAAACCCGCTTGGCCTTCCACGGCGGGATCAACATTGGAGCCCATAAATTCATTATCTAGAGCTCGATACAAGAGCGTTTCAGCACCATCGTAGTCTTCTTCGTTGGCAAGAATGATTGCCAAACGCAAATTAGACCCAATGGAATCAATAATCGTTGATGCGTCACCGTTATCGGCCACGAATTCCAGATGTTTTTTTGCAAGGGCCACTTTTTCGGGATCGTCTTTAGTGGTTTTTAGGTCCTTCAACAAGTTATCGGCTGACCACACGTGGGCTTTAATGCTGGAATCTTTTTCGAAACGGGCCGCATAATTCATCGCATTGACGGCTTCTTCGTTTTTGTCTTGCAAACTTAACGTATATCCCAGCTGGTAAAAACTGTCCATTTGCGAAGGTTTGATGGCCACTAGTTTTTTAGCGCAGATTTCGGCAGCCTCAGGGGATTCGACGTCCAAATAATATTTGATTCGACTTTGATAGGCCAAAATCTGTCGTGATTCAGCCAATAAGTACGTGGCCAGAACAGGACCTCCAATAAGAATGCCGCCCGCAATCAGCGCTGGCAGACTGAGAAGAAAGGCTCGGCTGGAACGAGAAGTACTCCAACTGAAGGTCAGAAAGCGCAGGAACGCCAAGGCATAAGCAAAGGGTGCGCGGATATAACTCCCCCAATCTTGGCTTTCAAAATCGTTCCTTTTGCGAAAAATCATGGCAGGTTTCTTTAGAAAATCAGTATTGGGGGCTGTTTAGTTCGAGTCTGATCCAGATTCCTGGTCTGCCGTAAGTTCTTCCAGTCGCATGCGATAAACGTCACCTTGTGTTTTATCACCGGTTGCGTCGCAGCAAGCAATCAGGCTTCGCAACGTTGCCAAATGATCGGGGCGTCCGTCCAAGGCCCGTGAAAGGTCAGCTTGAGCCTCTACAAACCGATCGAGACGGAGGTAAGCCGTACCGCGCGTGTGCAGGAAATGTGATTCGGTTTCCGGGTCTTTGGCACTGGATAGTTTTTGCCAGTTCGTGATTGCCAGATTTGAGAGAAATAGGGCACGGTTGGGATCTGTCTTTGTTCCGGATAGGTAAGCCCAAGCCAAATTGTTGAGAACATTGGGATTGTCCGGCTCCGTTGCACGGGCCTTTTCCAAATAGGATATTGCCTCGGAAAAATTACTTTTTTCCAGAGCTTTCGTTCCCAGGAGGTCGTAGATGAAGGCCGGTGGGTTGGGGTCGGCGTAGGGATCGTAAATTTTGGCGACTTCCGCTTGGTCCACAGGATAGAACAAGTACAAGTTGGCAGCGACCCTTTTTAGTTCCAAAGAATTGGGGTCCAAGCTCGCCGCTTCGGTCAGCAATGACAAAATTTTTGTGAAGTCGACAGGTTCTTTTTCGTAATCGTGATTGCGAACGGGCGTGAGTCGTCTGGCATCACCAATGGCACTAATCGCCAAGTGCCTATCGAGTTCTTGTTTTCTGACTTCGAAGTCGCTACGTCCCTCGTTTAGCTTGATTTCTTCCTGGATTTCATCCCGGATTTTATCAAGCATGTTTTGCTCGACAAGGCAATTGATATAGGACCGCCATGCCATGCTCCAGGCAGCCGTATTGTCTCTTTGACTGCGAATCATTTGATGGAGTCGATTTTGGGCTGAGAGCAGAATCTCTGTATTTTTAAGTGGGCTTTTTAGGGTTCGATTGATGGCGATTAATCGTGGAAAGTAATGAGGGTTGTCTTCAAATAAAGTCTCAAAAACGGCGTAGGCTTCGGTTGTTCTTCCCAGCTGAATCAGCGAATTGGCTTTGATATCCAGCGCGGCGGTATTTTTTTTGTCCAAATTCAGACAGTTCTCTGCATGAATCAAGGCCTTATTTAGATACTGGGCCGAATCGCGTGGGTCGGCAGCGCCGCGTTTGTAGTATTCCAATGCGATCAACAACTGCGCCTTGGGGTAACCCGGACTATCTTCAGGCGCCATACCGCGAATCAATTGAAACATCTTAGGTTGGTCAACATGGTTGAACGCTAGCGCGTAGTTGTATTTGTACTCTTCGTTCATCGGTTGCAAGCTAACCAACTTCAAGCGGTAGATCTGTTCATCTCGACGCAATGATTGGAGCTCCTCACGCATCGCTTGAATTTCTTCTTCATTCCCGGTTGTCTTAGGATCGGACTTTGAGACTTCGGGGGTCGGTTCGGCAGCATCCGCAGGAATCTCCAAATTGGCGTTTTCGCCACTTACGGTTCCCTGTTGTTGTCGAACGATTTCTTGAAACTCGCGAAACTGGGTTTGAAATTTGTCTTGGGTCTGCGAGGCCAAGGACGTATATTTATTGATCAATCGGTTTTCTTGACCCAGTGCTCCAAACCCTATGACTAACAGTCCCAGAGAAAACAATAGAAACGACGGAGCACCCATCAGCATAGCTCGCTGTTGGGGCGTGGCCCGTTTTATATTCATCAGAGCATGGAAAAACGACTTGACCGCACCGATTGGCCAACCTAACCAGCGACGCAGAAGATAAGAAAACCGCATACGAAATACTATCAAAAAAGTTTGTGCTTAATACTGGAAATCAATCAGAAAAGATGCATTCTCGCCATTCAAAAACCACAAGATAACCTATTCTCAATTCCCACACGTCCCGTGACAGTTCGCCATTGTTCTCCGAGGACCCAGCATCCAAACGCTTAGTCGCCATTGGGAATTCGCATAGTCACCATTCGGTATTCGCAGAACTGCTATCACCTACTCTATTCTAAATTCGATGAGCATCTAAAAACAGGATGAATCCCAAGTTTTCTCATCAGAGTAGATGAATTTCCGGAATTGGTTAAAAACGATTGTTTTGACACCTCTAAATGTTTTGGTGGAATAGGGGTTTTAGGTGACGCGTGAGTTCGGTTCGGTGGTATCGGAATTTTCCATATAAATCGATTTTTCCTTAAATTCCGTAGAATCGGTAAATGTTGCCTTCACGCACGGCCGACTAAATGTTGTG
>JBGSIY010000231.1:0-9226 GCA_041742275.1 Pirellulaceae bacterium
GAAGTTTCTGATGATCGTAGCTGGCTGCGGCATTGGCGGAACGATGGCGTATCTAGTCCTTTCACCTTTTAAGTCATTCTTTCTGGGAGCGACTTTGGTGAGCGTGCTAATTCCATTTGGCTACCTGATGTTTATGGCCAAACGCCGATTGAAGAGATTTGGATCGCAACTACCCGATTGCCTCGATCTCATTGGGCAGGCCTTGCGGGCGGGGCAAAGTTTGCCGGCTGGGTTGCAACTCGTAGCTCAACAGGCTGACGCTCCTCTGGGGCCTGAATTCCAACGGTGTTATGAGGAACAAAATTTGGGTGTTTCGCTGGAGCAATCTCTGCTTTCGATGGCCGAACGCGTGGATAATTTGGACTTGAGATTCTTTGTCACCAGCGTCGTATTGCAACGGCAAACCGGGGGTGATTTGGGCGAAATTTTGGACAAGATCGCGCACCTGATCCGAGAGCGTTTTACGATCCAAGGTCAAATTCAGGCGTTGACAGGTGAAGGGCGTTTGTCGGGAGTCGTGTTGTTGGCATTGCCGCCGGTTTTGTTCGTGACGATGCTGCGATTGAATTACGACTACGTCATGATGTTATTTGAGGATCCATTGGGGCACAAAATGTTGGCCGTCGGCATCATCCTCCAATTCTTGGGGGCCGCCATGATCAAAAAGATCATTACCATCAAAGTTTAATTTGTCTCCCAACCGTCGCGATGTCCCTATCGACTTTTTGAAATTCTGATTTGTAGGCTAAACATGTCACTCGATCTCGATTTTGTCACGATTTTGCCTTTTGCAATTTGTATCGCCGCAGCACTCGGTTTCTGGGCGTTGGCCGACTTCGTCATGAGTCGAAAAACCCGTGCAGAGTCGCGTTTGGAGGCCATGAGAGATCGTTTGAACGGGAAATCTCCGGTGGTTAAAGATGGGGGAAAGGCCGGCTTGACGCGGTTATTGGAAAAAGCCAGCCCCAGCCTTTCGGAACCCTTGAGACCGAAATCGGAAAAAGAGCTCAATAGTCTTAAAAAGCGTCTCAATGCCGCCGGTTTCCGTAGCGAAGGCGCTTTGGCACTTTTTACTACCATCAAGATGATCAGCTGCATTTTTGCCTTCGTCGTCGGCGGAGGCATCAGTCTGGTGATGAACGGTATGGATCTCTGGACAATGATCTACACCTTGGTGGCCACAGGAGCTGGCCTGTTTATCCCCGAACTCATTCTCAGCTTTATTGCGTCAAAAAGAAAAGAAGCCATATTTCTGGGATTGCCCGATGCGTTGGATCTGATGGTCGTTTGTGTCGAAGCGGGGTTGGGACTCGACCAAGCGATGCGGCGCGTGGCCGACGAGTTGGGCAAAAGCCATGGCACCATCTCGTATGAATTCAAGGTATGTAACCAAGCCTTACAAATGGGGCGCCCTAGAGTCGAGGTTCTCCAGGACTTGGGGGACCGCAATGGCGTCGATGACCTGAAAACATTGTCCCAAATCATCATTCAAGTCGACCGCTTTGGAACCAGTGTGGGTCAAGCGTTGCGGACGCAAAGTGACACGATGCGAACGCGCCGTCGGCAGATCGCGGAAGAAAAAGCAGCGAAAACGGCTGTAAAACTAATTTTCCCGCTCGTTTTGTTCATTTTCCCCGGCATTTTCGTTGTACTCGTTGGGCCCGCTGCAATCACTATGATCAATGAAATGCTTCCGACCATGCAAAAGTAACAGTTAGGGCGCATTTTTACTCGTTTTCCAAAAAAGCCAACTCGATCTTCCCCCGGCCCTCATTCCGATAATACCCATACAACTGTTGCTCGCAAATCAGATCTTGTGGGTCAATTAAATTCAGGGCACGCCAAGTAGTCGCGGCCGCTTGTTTAAAAACAACAACGTTCGAAGTCACGGAAGATGGAGAAGTCTCAATGAAACTAAAATTTGTGGCCTGGAGCATCGCGGCCTTTGCTTCCTGGTCTCTCACAGCGACCGGATTATTGGCCCAATGCCAATCTTGTGAACCCAATTCTTACGTCGGAAGCTGGCCGTCGCAAGCTTCGCAGGTCACGGGAAATATGAGTTCGACCTCAGCACGAGGTGCATGGAGAAACGAAGCGGCAGTTCAAGGCCAAAAAATCGAAGCACGCAACGAAGCTTGGATGCGTCCCTTCAATTGCCGCGATCGTCAAGCTTATTTTTCCGTTTGGTCGCCGATGGTCGACGGTGGCTGGATCACTCAATGCACATTGAATGATGCCCATTTCAACGATGCCGGAAACCTGAATGAATTTGGCGAAAAGAAAATTGCCACCATCATGATGAATTTCCCAATCGAGCAACGAATGGTTCGGATTGCCCCGACTCGCGATGGTGAACTGGGCAATCAAAGGCTAGAAGAAGTTCGCAGTGTTGTGAATCGCTGGTATGGCGAAGAAATGGCCAACCAAGTTGCTTTGACCCACATCGTTCCAACGACATTCAGTGGGCGCCGAGTCGAAGCGGTCAATGCGGGGTACTCGAATCAACTACCGGCCCCGATGATTTCTACTGGTTCCAGCGGTAGCGGGACAGGTGGATCTGCCGGAAGCAGTGCCGATGCGGGAGCTGGCAGCGGCGGCTAGTAGTGCTCACAGATACCCTGAATTCTGAAATGTTTCTTCCAGCGTTGGGCCCGATCGGGTCCAACGCTTTTTTATTGTTCTCGACGGATGTGGGTAGGCTTTTGCCGTCAGGACCCGTTGCAGCCCTTGCCTTTGTGGGGGATATGTTGCAATAGATTCATTGCGATTGCTCTCGTTTCATTATCAAACCCAGGGCCCTTTGACTGCGTAGCAAAGAATAGATGGGTGCGACCGTTTCGAGGTGCACCCCGCCACGGTATAACAATGGTTTCTTCCATTTTTCGACGTGCTGAACAGCAATTACTGTTTTTCCGCGTCAGCTTGTTTGCGTCTATTAAGTAACCAATCATGAAATTGCCTTCAAATCATTTTGCCCTAGTCTCGATTGTTATCCTCTCGATCGGAGCTGTTTTGTTGTCGGGCTGCCAGCCAAACTCTGCTGAGAAAACTGCAAACGAAGAAACGCCGCCTTCTCCAGTGACTTTAAACGTGGTCGTGATCAACGATCCGCCCTTGGCTGCCGCCATGCAACGACATTGGTCGGCCGAGGGAAACGGTGAAATCAAACTAGTTGAATATACTCTGGAAGAATTTTCCGGTGCTGTCGATCCGATTCCGCCAACAACGGATGTTGTGGTCTTTCCCAACGACCAGCTGGCCGATTTTTATTCCAAAAATCGACTCCTCCCATTGCCCAGCGATCGTTTAGAACTGGCCAACTTCAGTAAAGACAATTTGTTTGAGCATACGCGATCGGGCTTGGTCCGTTTACAGCGCGAAACGTTGGCGGTTCCCTTGGGCAGCCCTCAGTTCGTGTTGCTGTATCGTGAGGACATCCTCAACCAACTCGCTTTAGATGTCCCGCAAACTTGGGAAGAGTTGGGGAAAGTTCATTCCGCACTCTCGGTGAAGCTGGCAGAAGGTGCGTTGCCAGGAATAAAGTCGGTAATGTACGAAGCCACATCTGGAGATTGGGCAGCACATTCCTTTTTAGCCCGAGTGGCCGCCCGATTGCGAACTGCTGGTAGAATTTCCACAGTAATCGATATGGAAAAGGGCCTACCCTTGATTGACCGCGAACCCTTCCTGGATGTACTAAACGAAATGATGGCACAGCGTGGTGGGGGAGACGACGAATTACCCTTGACCCCAGAGCAAGTTTACAACAAAGCGGTGCAAGGCGAATGTGTTTTCGCAATCACTTGGCCGTCAAGCCATTTTAAAGTCGAACCATCGGACGCCGCGATCCATTTGCGCATCACTCGTCTGCCCGGTTATCCCCAATTGTATGACTTTGGGAGCAACGAATGGAAAGAACGGGATTCGACGGCACAGCAACGATTTGATTATTTAGGTTTTGAGGGGAGAATGGCCGGCGTTGCTCGGCACTCGCTACATGTAAGTGAGGCAATTCGTTTTGTCGGCTGGCTGTCCTCGTTCCCAGCGAGTCGCAAGGTGTCGATCGAGTCATCCCACACGGCCCCCTTTCGCACAAATCATTTGGGAAACATCACCAATTGGACTGGTGACGCGATAGCGGATCGAACGGCGACCGAGTATTTTGACGCGATGACCGAATCCAATCGCGATCGTTTGTGTTTTATTTTCCCCAGACTTATTGAGCAGCCAAAGTTCATTTCTGTGTTGTCTGATTCGATTCGCTCGGCGTTATCTGGCCAGGCCACAGCGGCGGATGCGCTGGCCCAAGCCGCCGCCGAATGGACCGTTTTGATCGAAAAGCACTCGTTTGCCGAGCAGAAAAAAGTGGTTTTAGCAGGCGAAAACCTTTAATTCGGACTCATTAGCCGCTGCCGCTCGCCAGGCTGCCTAACGCGGGATCACTTGGAGAGGTTAGGACCATCGAGTTGCGGCTGCTATGCTGCGGCAGCTGCCTTGCCTATTTTCACCGCGTTTTTTTCACCGCGTTTTTTTCACCGCGCCGTTTCACGGGCTTGTGTGTCTTCTAGACTTTCTGTTCATCGTCCTGAAAGATGCCGCTGATGGATTTGTGCTGATGAATTCGGCGAATCGCCTCGCCTAACAAATTGGCGATTGTGAGGCGGTGGATTTTTTCTAAACGCAGGTGTTCCGCCAGTGGTATCGAATCGGTCACCACGATGCTGCTGATAGGGGCTGCTTTCAGTTTTTCGATCGCGTTCCCGGCGAACACGCCATGAGTGGCGCCTACATGAATTTCCCGAGCACCCAGTGATTGGAGCAATTCGGCCGCACCACAAATCGACCCCCCCGTACTGATCATGTCGTCGAACATCAGGCAAACTTTGCCGTCGACAGGACCGCCAATTATGTTTTCTTGACGCGTGGTTTCGGCGCCTAGCCGCCGTTTGTCAATAATTGCAATGGTTCCCCCCAATCGTTTCGCATGCCCGACAGCGCGTTTAATACTGCCTTCGTCCGGACTGACGATCACAAGTTCATTCGGGTTCGGGAACAGACGACGAAAATGGGCAGTCAGAACGCCGCCAGCATACAAGTGATCAACGGGAACATCAAAGAACCCCTGAATCTGTGCAGCATGCAAATCCATGGCCAGCACCCGATCGGCGCCGGCACGAGTAATTAAATTCGCGACAAGTTTGGCAGTAATCGGCACTCTACCTTCGTCCTTGCGATCCTGCCGGGCATAACCGAAATAAGGAATTACGGCGGTGATTCTTTCGGCGCTGGCACGGCGACAGGTATCGATCAAGATCAGTAGTTCCATCAAGTTGTCGTTAACCGGGGGGCAAGTCGGTTGTACGATAAAGACATCGCGGCCACGTACATCTTCAATTTTGCAATGTAGCTCACCATCGGGAAACGTTTGCAATTTGCAACTGCCTAATTCGAGATTCAAAAACTGGCAGATATTTTGTGACAACTCGGGATTGGCACGTCCACTGAAGATTTTAAGTTCCCGCATTATTGTTGTCCCAACCTTTCCAATTCTCGTTCGACTTCGGCTAATTGTTCAATCGTGTTAACGCTCAACGCTTCAATCGGTTTTAGTACCGGATAGGCCCGGACCACCCCGCCTTCGTTTAAGAAGATCTGAGGCAGGTCGGTAATATAATATTCCCGTTGTCGATTGTCATCTGTCAGCTTCTCCAGGCCCCGGAGGAGTGTTTGACAGTCAAAGACATAGGTACTCATGTTGACTTCACAAATTTTCTTCTCTGCTTCGGTAGCGTCTTTTTCTTCGACAATCCGCAAAAACTCGCCATGTTGATCACGCACAATGCGTCCTAATCCGACAGGGTTTTCGTGAACCAAGGTTCCGAGGACGCAGGCCGCTCCGGTTTCTCGGAACAACTCTAGCAGTTCGGCGATGCTGGAGGCCTGCAGCATGGGAGAATCCCCGGCGACCACAACCACAGGCCCCGTTTGGCTTTCCAACAACTCGCGGCACATCATCACCGCGTGTCCGGTTCCCAGTTGTTCCGCCTGAACTGCATATTCCAGATCCGCCTCATGGGCCATGGTCTGGCGCACCAAGTCTCCGCGATACCCGACAACGGCAATCAACCGATGAACTCCACTCTCTTTCAACGCCGAAATGACGTATTGGAGCAACGGCCGCCCGTGTGCCACACATAAAACTTTGGGAAGCTCCGACTTCATCCGCGTCCCTTTGCCTGCCGCTAAAATGATTGCGGTGCATTCTTCGTGGGTATCGTGAGACATCATGCTCAATCTAAAAAACGGGGGCTAAGAATTAAGGCAAAAAAGTAACTCTTCCAGCGTCAACACTTCGAATGGAAGAGGATTGGAAGTCGGCATCTTAACCAGCCATTATACGGCCATCCGACTCGATTGCAGAGCATGGGGGAGTTGAGGCAAATCCGACAGATTCGAAATGGAGTAGGTTGCTTGTGACCATGGGGTTCCAGAACAGGCCGTAGGTTTGACCAATTGGATGGTGCGGAGCCCGACGAGTTGGGCCAATTGTAATCGCTCGGGTTTGGTTGAGATGTATCCCAGATCCTCCGGTTGAAAACGCATCGCTTGCAGGACAGCTTCGAACGCTGGGCCGTCCGGCATGACTCTTTTGGCTGCACAAGAAGTGAGCACAAAGTCAAACTGGGTACGAAGATGAATGCGACGCAACATATCAATCATTTTTTCTGGGTCATGAATCGAATTGCAAACGATCGCCAACCGCACGCCTTGCTTGTGTAATGCATTGAGGGAATCATTTACCCCCGGAAACAATCTCAAGTTCGCTTGGGCCCGTTTCAATTGAGTTTGAGCACTTACTATTAATTCTTGAACCTGTGATTTTTCCAATCCCATTGATGAAAAAAAGGACGCTAACGCGTCCCAATATTGTAGTTTTCCTTGATAGACTTCAGGCAAAAATTTATTCTGCCAAATCGCCTGGATATGGCGAAACTGTTCGGCTTTCCCCAAACGACAAATCAATTGATGCAAATAACGATGAAAAAATGTGCCGTCGAAAAACACATCCTCGATGTCGAAAATCAATCCTTTCATGCCCATTCTCTTCACCTGTTAACGATTCAACATTCTCATGACTTTTCGCCCCATGACTAATCTCATTGCGACATCCCCAATTCTTTAGCGCCCCATTCGTAACTGCCCGATTCGTTACTAACCCTCCACCGAGATTTGCCGACTCTTATTCGTCAAACTATCGACCGAGGACTCCCGTGGATTTCGGGCGCCAGCGGCAAAAAAGCGATAGCATTTTTCGTCCCGTGCCTAATTCCATTAAACCGGTCAAATCACTCAAAGGCAACTGATTTTCCATCGCGGAAAACGCCATATGTCGATTTTCGAAAATTTCCTTTATATCTACTCTAGAAAACGGCAGATCACACCGTCAACCTGTAATATTTCTTTTCGGAAAACATTTCCGAAGGAAAGTGAAACGGGCAGAAAACGTCGCACCTACCGGACTTCCTTATGATTTGGGTTCCTAAATATGCGTTAGGCTGGGGTGCCTTTAGTAAAAACCTAACAGTCGGCCGAGCATTGGCGAATCCAACGCCTCTAACACATGATTAACGTGGTCGAAGTCGCCTTCATTCCAATCTATACTGGGAATGGCCACAGTGAACATTCCCGCTGCCACCGCGGCTTTGGTTCCATTGATGCTATCCTCGAGCACCAAAATAAGATTTGGAGGTGTTTCCAGCTTTTGACTGGCGGCCAAATAAATTTCGGGATCCGGTTTTCCTCGGGTGACATCATCCCCTGTCAAAACGAATTCAAACCGAGGTTCCAAATCAAAGATCCCCAAAGTTTCCGTAGCCAGTTTGCGAGAACTGCTGGTCGCGACGGCTTTGGGAATTTTCCGCGCCTCCAAACTGGACAACAGGGATTCCAGCCCTCGCAACCGCCGAATGTGCTGGGGGAGAAGTTCCAAGTAGAGGCCTTCGGATTCGCGAGCCAACGCAGCTGGGGTGTCATGGAGGTCGCATTCTTGGATGAGAATCTCCATGGCTTGGAAGTTTTGCCGCCCCATGATTTTCCGTTTCAGATCCCTGGTAAACTCTCGCCCCCGCTTACGCAGCAGAATACTCCCTACTTCGTCATAGATTTCTTCGGTATTGAACATGAGTCCATCCATGTCGAATACGACAGCTTGAATTGCGTCCGCTTCGGGTCGGTTTACCAATTTAAAATGCTCCTGATTCCCTGATGATCACCTGATCGAATTAGCGTAAAAATGGTGAAAAAACTAGACGGGAGTGAGGCCCGTACAGACATAGCGATTTCTTAGGTACGAGAATTCGGCTAAAATCGGTTGTCCGAATCCCTTGCTCAAAGTTAGATTACCGTTTGCATGTCCCAAGACAAGACCCAACAACAGTCTACCGAACAACAGGCCTCAGCTTTGGCTCAGAGTTTGGCCTCGTCACATCCTCCGGCGGAAATTGAAGGCTATTCGATGCTTCGCCATTTGGGATCGGGAGCATTCGGTGAAGTTTGGTTGGCACTGAACAACACGACCCGTCGACGGGTGGCGATTAAATTTTATAACCGGCGTTCGGTAACCGACGTTCGTGGTTTGGCACGCGAAGTTGAAAAACTGGTGGCTTTGTCAGCCGACAGATATGTGGTTCAACTATTGGATGTTGGCTGGGATGCAGACCCACCCTTCTATGTGATGGACTTCATTGAACGGGGCTCGTTGGAGGACATGTTGAAGTCGCAGCGAAAGTTACCTGTGGCTGAAGCGCTGGAGATCTTCCATGAGACGGCAGTGGGGTTAATGCACTTGCATGGCAAAGGCGTCTTGCATTGTGATTTGAAGCCGGGGAATGTTTTGTTGGACGAAGACAATAAACCGCGCCTCGCCGATTTTGGGCAATCGCGTTTGTCCAATGAAGCCGCACCATCCCTGGGCACCCTGTTTTACATGGCCCCCGAACAAGCGGACTTGGACGCCGCCCCGGATGCCCGTTGGGACGTTTATGCTCTGGGTGCATTGTTTTACGTGATGCTGACGGGCAGGCCCCCCTTCTATGACAACACCCTGTCAGCGAATCTCGAAACAGCAGGGGACATTCGACACCGCTTGGAGGTCTATCGCGATGGGATCGTCAATTCGCCCCTCCCGACCAAGCATCGTGAGGTCCCGGGCGTCGATCGGCAATTA
>JBGSIY010000232.1:0-5995 GCA_041742275.1 Pirellulaceae bacterium
CTCGACGCCCCGGAATCACTTCCGCCGTTCTCATCATCGGGATCGTCGCCCTCATGCTACTGGGAGGCGGAACGTACTTTATCGTCAGCCAACGCGGCCAGGCCGAAGTGATCAATCCAATCTTGGCCGAAGTCACACGCGGAGAATTTGTCTCCCAAGTATTGGATCAAGGCGAAGTTCAAAGTAGTGAGAACGTGGAAATTCGCTGTTTGGTGCAAGCCCGAAACGGTGCCGTGAATGTGCTAGAAGTTGTTCCCGAGGGGACGAAAGTCAAACCAGGGGACTTCCTGGTGCGACTCGACGCTACCAGTTTTGAAATAGAACTTGAGCAACAAAAGGTCAGCGTCACCAATGCTCAAACGTCGGTGATCCAGTCCGATGCCGCCTTCAAAGCCGCTGTCGCTACCCTGCGTGAATACACTGAGGGACTTTTCATTCAGTCCGAGAAACAAATTCAAAACGAATTGTTTGACGCTGAAGCCGCTCAACAATCGGCGAAACAAGAACTCGAACAGGCCAAAGCCGTTTTTGGTCACAGCACCAAATTGTTTAGTAAAGGTTATCAAACCCGACAACAACTCGCCGCTGACGAGTTTGCTGTTCTCCGTGCGACTACCAATTTAGAAAAGTCGCAAAACTCGATCGACCTCGCCAAAAGTAAATTGCAAGTTCTTCGTGAAATCACTCGGGAAAAAGAAGTCGTGAAACTAACCAGCGACATCGACGCCTCACGGGTCAAATTAAGTAACGACCAAGAAGCCTTAAAAGTTGAAGAACAAAAACTTTCGGATATCAAAAAGCAAATTGAAAATTGCATCGTCAGCGTTCCCGCTGGCGTTGAGGGCCAAGTGGTCTATGCGAAAGAGTCATCTCGCAACGGAAACGAATGGGTTCTGGAAGAAGGTGCCTCTGTTCGAGAAAACCAAGTCCTCATGCGACTTCCCAACCCTCAAAAAATGGAAGTCAAGGCGTTGATTAACGAACAAAGTATCACGCTCATTCGCCCAGGAATGCCTTGCTCCATTCGCGTTGACGCGTTAAATAACACGATCCTGAAAGGCGTCGTTACCAAAGTAAATCAATACGCCGAAAGCAGTGGATGGATGTCCAGCAGCATTCGTAAATATGCCGTTTTGGTCCGTATCATCGACCCACCAGAAGAACTGAAGCCCGGGATGAATTCCTCCGTGACGATCCAGGTCAAGTACGAACCGGATGTGATTCAGGTCCCCTTACAAGCCGTTTACGGAGTTCAAGGCCGCCATTTTTGCTTGGTTAAAGAAGGCGAGAACATTTGGAAGACTCGCGAAATCCAGGTGAACGGCGACAACTCGCAGGTCGTTTGGGTTAAGGAAGGCCTGGAGCTCGGCGAACAATTGGTAATGAATCCAGGTGCCTTCAAGCACATGATGGACCTACCAGAAGCGAGCACCGATAGAAGAATTGAACTTCCCGATGATATCAAATCCGAAATTGCTGCAGCTCAGCCTGTAAACGCTGGTGTAACGTCCCCGGGTGAACAACCTTCCGGCGAACAACGTCGTGGCGGAGGCCCGGGTGGTCCCGGTGGCGGCGGTCCTGGAGGAGGAGGCTTTGACGCCTCAGCCATGGTCACGCGTATGTTGGAACGTTACGACACGAGCGGCGATGGCACGATCGACGCCACGGAAATGGCAGAAGTCTCCGGTCGCGGTGGCGATATGCTCAAGGGGGCTGACTCCGACGGAAATGGTAGCATTACCAAAGCGGAACTAGAAAAAGCAACTCAAGAAATGATGAAACGCTTCCAAAGCGGCGAAGGCGCCGGTGGCGGTGGGCCTGGTGGTGGTGGGCCTGGTGGCGGCGGATTCGGCGGGGGCCCTGGAGGCGGACAGTAATGAAAAACGCTGTTCAGATCCGCGATCTGCAAAAGCACTATGTTCTCAAAAGCGAGACGGTCCGCGCCCTACGCGGTGTCTCTTTTGATGTGCCTCAGGGTGACTATGTTGCCATCATGGGACCCTCGGGCTCCGGCAAAAGTACCCTGCTCAATCTGCTAGGATGTCTCGATCGCCCCACTAGCGGGTCCTATTTCCTCGGTCCCGATGATGTGGCTCAAATGAGCGATGACGAACTCTCGGCGATTCGCGCATCACGGTTGGGTTTCGTTTTCCAATCTTACAACTTGATCGCCCAACTCACGGTCGTTGAGAATATCGAAGTTCCCCTATACTACATGGGGAAACTCTCCGCACAGTCGCGGGAGCGATGCAATAAACTCGCCGCCATGGTCGGCCTCGGTGAACGTTTGTCGCACCGCCCTACACAATTGTCTGGGGGACAGCAGCAACGGGTCGCAATCGCCCGCTCTCTCGTGAATGATCCCTATTTCATTCTGGCCGACGAGGCCACGGGTAACTTGGACTCAGTCACTACCGAAGAAATCTTGGCACTCTTTCAACGTTTAAATGACGAGGGCCGAACGATCATCATGGTCACTCATGAAGACGAAGTCGCCGAACACGCCAAACGTGTCATCCGGCTTCGAGACGGTATGATTCAATCAGACATTCTCAATGAAGACCGCAAAATTTTCTCGGCCGAGCGTGTTGCTCGCGCCGGGGCTTCAGAACCTCAAGAGGCCGAAGCATAACTGCCGCTTGACTCAAATATCCCTAAATGGCATCGGCCCCAATTTACTCTTTGTTTGAAAATTATTCATGTTCAGTTTGAAAACTTGGCAACTGGGCCTTAAAAGCCTCTTTCTCCACCCCATGCGTTCGGCTCTGACCGTCCTGGGGATCTTTATTGGCGTCGCCAGCGTTATTTGGCTACTGGCAATCGGAGAAGGCATCAGCCGCAAAGCCCAAGAGCAAATCGAAGAACTGGGAGCTGAAAACATCATCGTTCGGTCGATTGAACCACCGGATGAAGGGGGAGGTAACTTTCGCAGCATCAAGGCGTTTGGGGTCAAACGGGCCGAACGCGACTTACTCTCCGAAACGATCCCAACCATTGCCGACGTGTTGCCCATTCGCGAGGTCCCATTTAAATTTGCCAACACGGGCAATGCCAATGCGAAACCTGTCGATGGTCGTTTGGTGGGCTGTACCCCTGAATACGCCCCCGTGACTCGCCTGGAAATCGATCGAGGCCACTTTATCACCTATCGAGAACTTGAAACGCGGGCCACTGTGTGCGTGATTGCTGCCGATCTAGCCAGTCGCCTCTTTCCCAGTGACGACCCCATCAATCAACAAATTTTTCTCCCCGAAAGCAAAGAATATTACAAAATCGTCGGCGTTTTGAAACATAAAAACGCCACCGCAGCCATCGGCGGATCACTCGCGGCTCAAGACTTCTCGAAGGACGTTTATATCCCGCTATCGACCATGCAACAACGCATCGGAGACACGATTCGCAAGCAAAGCGGCGGTTCTTTTTCCGTGAAAGAATTTCAACTGAGTCAGGTTACCGTTCGTGTTAACAACGTTGCCAACGTTCCCAAAACCGCAGAACTGGTCGAGGCAACATTAATGAGCCAAGACCCCGCGCGCCAAGATATCGCCATTGTTGTCCCCTATGAACTGCTCGAACAAGCTCGAACAACACGTTTGATGTTCATGCTATTCATGGGACTCATCGCCGCCATTTCTCTCGTGGTCGGCGGGATCGGCATTATGAATATCATGCTGGCTACCGTAACTGAGCGGACGCGGGAAATCGGTATTCGCCGTGCCCTAGGTGCCAAACGAGCCGATATCACTCGGCAGTTTCTCGTAGAGACGATCGCCCTTTCCGTTGTCGGCGGAATTACGGGGATACTCGGAGGTATCGTTTGCCCTCTTTTTATCAAAGTCAGCTTGTCGTTTGTCGAAAACTTCTTCCCGAACCTCTATCTCCGTTTGCCGGATGTCGCCAAAACAATGGAACCAGAAATCGTGGCCATGTCCATTCCACTGGCTTTTGGTATCTCCGTTGTTGTCGGCGTTGTTTTCGGAATTTACCCTGCCATCCGTGCCGCGAAAATGGATCCTATCGAAGCTCTGCGACACGAATAACGACACTGAGTAATTGTCCGGCATTACGCTTCTGCTAATTTGAAAAACAGGATATCGTTACGGGACTGTTCCTCAGGAAATGTTCGGAAAGTACTTCTCGATTTACCCCGATAGGGGTGAACAGCTATTACTCGATTTACCTCGATAGGGGCTAGCAGATATTAGCCGATTTACCCCGATAGGGGTTGGCAGATATTAGCCGGTGGTTGAGCGCAGCGACACCACCGGAACGTTGTCACTACCGAAATTGCACCCTGAAGGGGTGCCAGCGACGTTCTTGATGCGTCCCGCTTTCCTCTATTTCGGGGTGCTGAAGTAGAACACGAAATCGGGCTGGTGATCTCGCTGGGCTTAACAGACCAACAAACGCTCTCAAATACCTTCGGCGTCGTCAAACCAATCACCGAAATTACTTTGGGACATACCCTCAGCCTCATTCAGATTTTTATTGTCCCCTTTCGCTGCGCCAACGCAACATTTTGTTGATGGTTCGCGGAGCGCAAGGCGGCATTTATTTACCGAACGTTCCTTAGCCCGAACCTCGGGACCGTGTCCCACCTGGCACTACGGTGCCAGGTTGGCTGCCGGCGCCCCCAATGGCAACCCCCCAATCAAAATCGGGGCACGGCCGCAAATCAAAATGCATTCAGCCACTGATTCAACCAATTGGCTTTTGCGGAAACACGTTGCAACTCAGCAGTTTTCGTGGGATCGAACATAATCTCCAGCACGGTGGACCAGTCTTCTTGTGGGTTGTGCCGGCCATAGTCGCGAGCAAAGGGTGCCGATTTCAAATGCCACCATAATCCGTCTCCCGAACGCTGATAATGCGCATTATTGGGATTGGTCGACTTCCAGCCGCTCGCATTCAAAAATGAATTCCAAATCCCTCCCTTACCGGGCAGCCGATTATTGATCTCGTTTACGCTATCCCAAGAGTGGCCGATTTCATGAATCGTTGCAAACCGATAATAGTCGGTCCAAAACGCATTGTTTTCATCCCAATCAGCGTAACGGATCTCCCGATTGAAAAACGGTATCCCACCTTGTGTCCCCAGGGCAAGAAAATTCTGCGCTGCCGATCCGTTCAGACTACTGTATTTGACATACAAGACGGGATCGTCATCCAGGGAGTCTCTTAACACGCGACCATTACCGGTCCGCTGATGCAATATTTTAAAGCCTTCATCGACGGTCAAAATTTCTGCTTCCGTCCACGCACCTGTCCGATTGATGAAATGGACCACGCCGTCGAGAGTTCCAACATCGATTGTTACATCTCCAGTCCAAGTCAAAAATCGATCGCCGTCGCCACCTCCCGTTAACCGATCTTTGCCACCGATCCCACCAAACAATCCATCCAGGCCTGGGCCACCATCCAAGGCATCATTCCCCCCCTGCCCTAGCAACCGATCGTTCCCTCTTTCGCCGAATAAAGAATCATCATCATTATTTCCATAAAGAAGGTCATCGCCTTCACCGCCAAACATTCGGTCTTTACCGTTGCCACCAAAAAGCTGATCGTTTCCGTCGTTTCCATAGATATAGTCATTTCCATCGCCACCATACAACGTATCGTTGTCTAAACTCCCTGAGAGCGTATCATCCCCACCCTCTCCCTCCAACCGATCACGCCCATCGCCACCGTTCATCAGATCGTTCCCTAAACCACCTTTCAGCGAGTCATCACCACTGCCGCCGTAGATCTGGTCATTTCCCGATTCGCCATATAGTGCATCGTTCCCATCCTCTCCGAAGAGCTCATCATTTCCCGAGCCTCCAAACAAAACGTCGACGCCGACGCCACCGGACAACAAGTCATCACCCCCGTCCCCTTTTAATTGATCGTCCCCTGCACTCCCATAGATCCTGTCATTCCCCAAGCCGCCAAAAATGAAATCATTACCGTCGTTACCCGACAATTGGTCGTCGCCGTCGCCGCCATTGATTGTGTC
>JBGSIY010000233.1:0-2555 GCA_041742275.1 Pirellulaceae bacterium
TATTTGCGTGGCAAGTTTGTGCAGGGTTACATCGCTGCGTCATTTCATCGCTGAGTCACTACATCGCTGCGTCTGCGTTTGTCGAATGTAACAAAATCAATCAATTGAAAGTTGGTTGTACTTGCCGATCTTGAGTAGTTCTTTGATCAGTTCCGCCGGAGTTTGCATCCGATCATTTGGGTTTTTCGCCAACATCCGGTGCAGGACCAGGTCTTGGAAATGCTCGTTGATTGCGAGTTGATATTCACGAGGGGGTTTGGGAACCGCATAACGAATATTGTTTAATAGCTCGGCTAGATTGTCGCCTTCGACAGGGGGACGCCCGGTCAACAAGGCATAGCAAGTGGCGCCCAAACCATAAATATCCGAGCGGATATCCACGGCACCGTCGGCAGCCGTTCGTTCGGGAGCCAGGTAGGTGATCTCACCTATCAATTGACCGGGCTGCGTGATGTTAACTGCATGTTCTCCATCGATCGCTTTGGCCAACATCAGATCTCCCAGGAGACAGACGCCATCAGACGCTCGCTGAATGATGTTGGTGGGTGTCACATTTCGGTGCACGATTTTATTCTCATGGGCTGTCATGAGGGCTTTAGAAATGTCCAAAGCAACTTTCCAAACCTTGCGCCAATCCAGCATGTGATCAATCCCGAGTCGGTCGATTAATTGTGCAAGGTTTTCGCCCTCGATATATTCCATCGCAGACCAACAGAAGGGTCCGGTGATCCCCGCGTTGTAGATCCGCACAATGTTGGGACAGCGGATGGGGATCATGGTTTTCATGGCTCGCACGAAACGTTCGCGTTGTTGCGGCAAGCGAACTTGTTGAGGGGCCAAAATTTTCAGCGCCGCATAACGATTCTTTTCCGTATCAAATGCCTTGTAGACAACCCCCGTTTTGCCTTTGCCCAGAATGCTTTCTAGAGCGTAGTGTCTGATTCTTTCACCGACCAAGTCATCAATCGGTTTGAAACCTGTACCGTCCATCGCACCATAACTGCCGTTATTCATGGTTGTTAAGCCGGAGTCGCCATCGTCCAGAACCATGGTGGTGTCGCCCAATTGAATCTCGCAGCCATTGTAGAGTTCCGCCATATCAATCGGCTCTCCATTGTGCTTGGTGCCGCTGGAGCTCCCCAAGTCGCGGACAATCACCGTCGAACCATTTCGGCTTATTTCACAATGTAAACGCGAAACCGAGGGGTCATGAATGGGGTTAGTAACCTTGTCTCCACGGCCGAAGGTCAGGCAATCGCCATCACTTAACGAAATGGACTTTCCGGCATCGGGGCCAGCAGTGATTTTGATAACCATATGCATTTTGGATCAATTCTCCACAATTCGCAAAAAATTAAAGCACGAGACAGTAAAAAGCCATTATGCAGGCTTGGTTCATCGAACAGTCGCTTGTTTGGGCGAAAGTCCGGTGAATTGAGGATCGAGCCCTCTTAAAAATCGTTTTCAAAACTTAACTGTTCTCCGGAGGCGTACGCGGGCATGCGTCCACCGGTCGCCGGTGATTCGAGGAACCATTTCGGGACAATTCCGGCGGTGCCTAGTCTGTAATTCGGGTAGAACAAATGTGATTGCCGTGTACATCGATTTTCAACTAGAATAACACCTTCAAATCAAATTGCCAGCTTAGATGTTGGATTGCTGTTTTAACTGTCGTTAAACCTTGTCTAATCGGCAAAAAGGATTCATTTCATTGAATATTCAATGTCGTCATTGCGGGCAGGAAATCGACGTTTCTGCGAAAAGGCCGCGATTTTGCGGGGATTGTGGAGGGACCCTTTCGGAAACCCTTGTGCGGGACGGGGATTCAGCGCCTGGTCTCCAAGACTCGCGTGAGGAACCCATAGCTTCGGACTCATCAGTGGTCGCGAATGATGCCACAGTCGCCCCAACGGGTTTGTACCAAAGCCCTCAAGCCGCATATGCCAAAGCTGCTTTGGACAATTTTGATAATTTTGAAATTCTGGACGAACTTGGCTGCGGTGGAATGGGGCGAGTTTTCAAAGCGCGGGAAAAAGAATCCGGACGCCTGCTGGCCTTGAAGGTCTTGACGTGTCCCCTTTCTCAGGCGGATCCTGAGGCCGTTGGGCGTTTTATTCGCGAGGGACAATTGGCGGCCAAGCTGTCACATCCGCGATCAACTTATGTTTACGAAGCGGGCTTCTGCAAGAACCAGCCGTTTATCGCCATGGAATTGATGCCTGGCACCACTTTGCAGAACGAGTTAGAAAAGTCAGGGCGGCTGCCATTGACTCGCGCTGTCGATGCGACCATCGACATGATTGATGGTCTGATTGCCGCTCATCGAATTGGTATTATTCATCGCGATGTCAAACCCTCCAATTGTTTTATCGATTCGGACGGTTCGATAAAAATTGGTGATTTCGGATTGTCGAAGAGCCTGACCGTCGACGTCAATATGACAAAAACAGGGACGTTCATGGGGACTCCCAGTTATGCGTCACCCGAGCAAGTGCGCGGGGGCGACGTAGATAAAAGGACAGACGTTTATTCCGTGGGCGCGACATTGTTTACCC
>JBGSIY010000234.1:0-3297 GCA_041742275.1 Pirellulaceae bacterium
TCGCAGCAATAGTCAAAACGTTGTCTTCCCTTTTCATAATGTTTAAGGATGCGTCGGTAGATTTGTTTTCTACTCAGCTTAGGGAAGTTCCAATCCGGGATTACAAACAGGACCGCCAGAAGTTGACGGATCGTGTCGTCCATCGTTCGAGCAGTAAGTTCCGTCTCCGGTTGCTCGTCTGGTGAAACGGGACTAGGGATGGCAGACTCGGCGATTCCTGTCTCGCTGCAAACCATCTGCCAGTTTTTCATGAGGACGTGCGCATCTCGCGAAGCCGCCAGACCTCGTCCGATATCCCGGAACTGATTTAGTTGTTGGCGATAGCTTATGTGGTCTGTCTGCGGCTGCAGGAGCTGAATGAGGGCCCTCGACCTTTTTAACGTTCGTCTGACGCGATGAATCGCTGTTGCGTCGCCGGACTGCGACACCCACTCCAGCATTTGCAACACGTCATCGCGGAAGTATTCGCGCAGCGTTGAGTCATCAAGTGATTTGTCAGTTAAACGCCGCGCCATAAATGACTCTGTGTTTGGGCCAAAGTAACCGCTATCCGGAAAGCGAAAAATAGTTGTGCCGAGGTCGATATGCGGATGCCGGTCGGACTAAAAATGCAGGTTCCATGGCACCTGTTCGAAAATAACAGCTCCTGCGAATGCGATAATTATGGTCCATCGCCCAACAGTCCGATGGGTCTATTATAGTCTGTAAAAGGTAATTAGATAGATTTTTCTGCCTCGTCGGCGCGAGGCAAACACGGTTTTTCGAACGTGCTCCAATCACAGCTACCGTGGGGGCGAGGTAAACTATCTTTAGAAGTTCTAAAATTCAAATGCAAGTACGCCTTTGCCATAAAATGGGCTGATATCGGCGCCGTCAAAAACAGGAAAAAAGTTATCAAAAGTTCATTAATCGACAACGTACCTTGCGATGCATAGAAGAAAATCATCGAGGCCACCAACATCGATCCCACCCCCAACGTTGTGGCTTTGGTGGGCGAGTGTAACCGAGTCATGAAATCTGAAAGTTTAATCAGCCCGGCGGAACCGACCAAAGCAAACAGACTGCCCGCGATGATAAAAATCGAAATCGCAATTTCGGCTTGAGAATTCATTTGCGTCACCTATTCAATGATATCGCCGCGAAGCAGAAAACGGCAGTAGCCCACAGTCGAGGTAAAACCAAACATGGCAAACAACAATGCGGATTCGAAATAAGCTGTTGTTTGTTGATAGATCCCAAACAAGATGATCAAGGCAATCGTGTTGATCACCATCGTATCCGCTGCCAGCACACGATCCATGATCGACGGGCCATGCATCAATCGCCAAAGGTTGAGAATCAAGGCAATCATCAGAGTCAAAAACCCAACGGCCAATGCGATGTTGATCATGAGAAAATCCTTCCCAAACGGGATTCATATCGTTTTTTAATTCGAGTAACCTCGCGGTTAGGCTCGGCCGCGTCAAGACAGTGGACCAGCAGAGTCCCTCCGTCGCTGGAAAGCTCACAACTGACCGTTCCGGGTGTCAAGGTAATTGTTCCAGCTAAGACGGCAATGGCTTCTGAAGACTTCAGATCCAAGGGTATCGTTATCCAACATGGTCTCATTTTTTGATTGGATCTAAAGACGATCAGCCAAGCCACTTGAAGGTTGGCGACTGCCACGTCCCAGGCCACCACCAAACAATAAACCAACAGTCGCCCCGCCGAGCTAATTTTAGGGGGCTCGGACCAAATAGTCCGAGTGACGAGAGGAATGGCAATGCCCAACAGGGCACCCAACAACAGGCTGCCTAACTTTAGATGACCGACCAATGCCAGCCATAAAACGATTAGGAATAGGGTCAAAATTGGATGAGGTAGCCAGCGTTGTTGCCATGCACGAAATCGGCCGATGGACGGAGTGTGGTTGAGCGTCATAAATCACCTCGCAACAACTGCGTAGCCAAGCTGTACAAAACGTCAACAAGGCTACCGGCTCCCAAGGTAATTGCAATGATGAGAATCCCCAGAATTCCAATGGCAATAACGGTTAATACAGGTATGGGCGCAAGTTTCTGATTGGAGTCCATTGCCCGAAAACTTTTCCAAAACAGAGTGCTGCCCGCGCGAGCAAATCCCAGCATGGCCAATAACGAAGTCGAGATGAGAACGGTCCAAATGGTCGCGCCCCATTCGGAACCGACGGAGGCATCGAGAATCAGAAGCTTCCCTAAGAACCCCGAGAGAGGTGGCATGCCCGCTACAGTAATAGCTGACACAAAGAACAAACTGCTTATCAATCCGGATTGGGGCATTCGAGATGCTACGGTCAAAAGGTCTCCCTCGCGTGGGCGACGGGAGGCAATGACGTCGACTACTAAAAACATTGCGGCACCCGACAGCGTCGAATGAATAGCATAATACAGACTCGCACCCAATGCATCCGGCGTCATTAATCCAGCGGAAACCATGATCGTGCCACTGGAAGCCATGGTGGCGTAACTGACCATTTGCCCTAGCGACCGCGAGGCAAGGATCCCCATCATTCCCACGACAATCGTCAACAAACTGACGGGGATGATCCAACCGGTAACCCACCAAGACACAATATCCGGATTGGGGTGGAGCACCACCGCCTGAAACCGGATCAAGGCATACACGCCGACTTTTGTGGCCAAGGCAAATAGAGCTGCCACTGGGGGAGGTGCGTGTGTATAGGTGCCAGGCAACCAAAATTGGAAAGGCACCAACGCCGCCTTAATGGCAAACACAACCAATAACAGTACGAAGCCAGTGCTAAGAATCGCTCGGTTACCCAATGGCACGCGCGACATCTGCTGACCTAAATCATCAATATTCAGCGTACCAGTCACACCATAGATCAAGCCGACGGCGACTAAAAATAGTGACGAACCTACGAGATTGATCACCACGAACTGCACGCCCGATCGCAATCTTTGGGGGCCACCGCTGTGGACCGCCAATCCGTACGACGCAATCAGTAAAACTTCAAAATAGACAAATAGATTGAACAAGTCGCCTGTCAAAAAGGCACCGTTTACGCCCATTAGCTGCAGCAGAAAGAGTGAGTGAAAATGTCGCCCACGATCGTCCCAACCATCCATCACCGCCAGTGAAACAATAAAACCTAAAATGGCCGATACGCATAAAAGTGCTGCTGCCAATTGATCCAAAACCAACCACTGGCGAGGTGTTGCAACTCCGCCGGGAAGCCGCACGCGGAGCATGAACCCAAAAGCTTTTTCCTTGCCCTCTTTTTTGAGCGAATTTCGCAAATCCCGGTCGTCCTGAATG
>JBGSIY010000235.1:0-2002 GCA_041742275.1 Pirellulaceae bacterium
AATTCGAGGAACAGTCAAACCAAGGGAACAGTCAAACTTAGCGGGGACGAAAAGGGGTCGGTTCGGCGAACTTCTCCGCAAATTGCACAATCGCAAATTGCCAAAAAATTGGGGCGGATTGCCAGACAAAATGTTAACGGAGAAGACAGGATTCGAACCTGCGGTACGGTTTGACCCATACGCGTCTTTAGCAAAGACGTGCTTTCGACCACTCAGCCACTTCTCCTCGTTCTTGCGATCGATCCACATTGTGGCGCATTGCGAGAAAACTTTCAAGGTGGTTTTTTCAGAAGTTTCGCCGGAAAAATCGAACGCAAAGGTTCCGGAATTGCCCTTTCGACGGTGCCCGACTCTCGGAACAGCAGGACCCCGCTCGTCGAAACATCGATCGCTTTACCACTAGCCGCTCCGGCACGACCGTCATCGGAGCAAGATTCTTTCTTGTGGGTCGCCACACCATCATGAGTCGGAGCACCGGGCCTAATTTAACGGCGCCGCAGATCCTCGGCGTTTGAAAACCTTTTCCCCTCGTCCCCACGAATACATCACATGAAAGAAAATATTCATTCCAATCACACCAGCTATCGAAGCGACCAACGGCCAGCCTGTGACTTGTTCGCTGGACATTGTCCAAAAAAATTGTCCGATACACAAGAGCGACACAACAATCAGTGTCGGGGTTCGCGATATCAAATTGACAATGATCGCCCCCAGGGGAGCCCCAACTGCCACAACCGGAGCTGCCGCAAGCCAGTTGTAAAACACCGCCGGCTCAACTCCATACAGCTGCGGATTCCAACCACCCAATAACAAATTCGACACAATTCCAATGACCGAGGTGAAAGCCATGATCACTACCGATGTTGGGATCGATATTCTCAAATCGGTTTGATAGAGCAGAACTAATGTTGCATATAACAGCATATCTATCCCGACTCCGGTGACCGAGGCGACGATCCCGCCAATCACTCCGACAGTCAATCCAATGGGACGATCCCATTGCCGCCACGAATGACTGCTCCCCGAATGGGCGATCAACTCCCGCAACTTTATCAAATGCATGACCCCAAAACTTGCCCACACGACGGCAAAGACCAGTTTGATCCAAAGGTCCGGGATGAAAGGGGCAACAAATGCCGCCCCCATCGGAGTCCCGAAAAGGGAACCCAACAAACAAGGCTTCAATACACGCCATTCCAACGGGCGCCGCAATGAAAAAATGTATATCGACGCCGAAACCATTCCGACCGACTGAACCGCCAGACCAAAATTTCGTCCAAGTGAACCGGGCAAATCGAACAGGAGCACCAATACAGGAAACCCAACCGTACCACCTCCCATCGGCGTCGAGCCCGCAATATAGGAGCCAAATGACATGGCTAACGCAATCGGCCAATGTTCGGCCAAGGTCCCCCAGTGCCCTCCCCAAACAATTAGCGTGAGCCAAACGCTATAAAACAGCATCAGCCAAATCAAAAACGGGCGGACTTGTTGCAAATATGAACGAGATGCGGGTGCGAGTTCAACGGTCAAATCAATATCTTTCATCTCAAATGTTTTCCAATTTACCGACCCAACTAATCCCGATCAGGATTCCAACCAATTGCAACTCGCGTCATCGTGCGGTCCACGCGCTACCTTCAATAACTTAATTAACGTCTTCTGTTGATTCGCACTCAAATGTCCAAGTTGCTGCTGGTGCATCGCTACAATCACCCGGCGCATCTTCTTTAACAACTTGATCCCTTCGGCACTGATGGTCACAGCCACAACGCGGCGATTTTCCTCATCCCGACTACGCATCACCCAGCCGTTGACTTCCAATCGATCCAATAATCGCGTGATGTCCGGACTCCGACAAATCAATTTCTTGGCCAATGTCAGAGTCGGGAGCGGCGCCGGATGAGTCCCCTCCAATAAACGCAACGCGTTGTATTGTTGAGCCGAAATTCCGAAGGCCCCCATCGCTTGATCTTCCAAACCCCTCAGGCAATCATAGGTT
>JBGSIY010000236.1:0-6220 GCA_041742275.1 Pirellulaceae bacterium
TTGGAAAGATTTTTACTTGGCAAGTCCTGTTCCGTCGACGACAGGGGAGGAAGTCGAGAAGCCCACGATCGAGTCGTTGCAGAGCTTCAAAGCGTCTTTGGCCGCAGATGAAAAGTTAGAGGCATTGAAACTCGCCGTTGAAGTTGCTTTTTTGCAGTTCGACAAAACGGGTTTGCTAGAGACCTTGGGGCACGATTTGGGACGGGGTAACATGCGTGAGATCCGTGTGTATGTCAAAGGCAACCGCGAGGATACGATTGACATTGCAGTCAGTCAGGTCCGCATACCTGAGATTGCGGAGACGTTGAAGGCCAATATCTTGCGCGAATTGCGAGCCAAAAGTGACCTTATTCTCTCTCCCGATTTTGTGGCCGACCGAGTTTATGCTTGGTTGCGTCCTCGACTGCCGGTCTCCCTAAAATGGAATGAAGAAGCGACGCGAATAGAAGCCAACGCAGCGGCCATGGCAGTCGAAGATAAGATGCGGACCTATGAAATTGGACAGCCGTTGCAAAAAATCGTGCTGTATTCCGATCAAAAATCGGTCGTCGGGGGAGGGACCCCATTGGCCGAAGCGGACATTCAACTGTTGCGAGCGGAACATGCATCGTTAGTGCAAAATACGAGTTGGCAAACGATGATCTTTCGGTCCTTGGTTTTCTTTTCACTCTGTTTTACGTGTTTCAGTTTGGCAGTGAGCTATCTGTGGCAGAGGCAACCAGCGTTGCTCTATGAGTTCCGGCAGTTTGCCACACTCATTGGTGCCTTTTGTGTGACTTATGGCGCCATGTGGGTTTGTGCCTCTCATGAGGAATTCCGGCTAGAGATTATTCCACTCGTTTTGTTTGCCATGGCCATCAGCATTGCCTATCAGGTGGGAGTGGCGATTATGCTGAGCACGTTAGTCATTTTGTTGTTTACGATGGCTCACAGCTACGACATTGGCGTGTTTATTGTGTTGTCCTTGGCGTCTTCTGTATCGGCGTTGTTTTGCAAGACGATTCGCAGTCGTACAAAATCCGTTTACATCGGTTTAATAACGGCGGCTGCCGTTTTTCCAGTAACGATCGCAATTCAGTTCATGATCAACTTGGAGCTGCGATCTGTTTCCGTAGTCGATGCGTTTTGGTTTGCGGGCGGAGCGGGGTTTGCGGGTTTGATCATGACGGCCCTGTTGCCATTTTTAGAACAGTGGTTTGACATTCAAACGGATATCAGCTTGCTGGAGTTGAGCGATCCCAACCATCCACTGTTAAAGCAATTGGTCCAGCGAGCACCTGGGACTTACAACCACAGTATCACCGTGGCCTCGATTGCAGAATCGGCAGCGGACGCGATTGGGGCGAACGGTCTATTGTGTCGGGTGGGGGCCTACTTTCACGATATTGGCAAGATGCGGAAACCCGAATACTTTGTCGAGAATCAGACGCCGGGGGAAAACAAACATGACGACTTGGTTCCCACCATGAGCACGATAGTGATTATTTCGCATGTCAAAGATGGCGCCGAGATGGCTCGGCATTACCATTTACCTAAACGCATCGTGGACTTGATCGAACAACACCATGGGACGACGTTGGTGGAGTATTTCTTTCATCGTGCCCACCAATTGTCTGCTGATGAGAAGTCGGTTGAAGAAGCGAACTTTCGTTACCCAGGTCCCCGTCCGCAGTCGCCTGAGGCAGCAGTCCTGATGTTAGCCGATGCCGTGGAAGGCGCTTGCCGCACGTTGCGAGAGCCCGCCCCATCGCGAATTGAAAACCTTGTCGATGAAATTACCAAAAAAAAATTGGATGATGGTCAATTTGATGAATGTTCTGTGACCCTCAAGCAAATTAGAATCATACAAGATAGTCTCGTTAAATCTTTGAATGCGATGTATCATGCCCGAGTCAAATACCCCGACCAACAAACAGCTTAAGCCAGGGCGCGTTTTCGCTGTTGCCAATCAAACTGACTTTGAAGTCGCGGAAGAGTTGATTGCCGAGGTCATCAATGGAATCTGTGATAAATTCGATTGGGCTATCTGCGATATCAGCATTGCGATTGTCGATGATTCGAGTATTCATGAGCTGAATCGCAATTATTTGCAACATGATTTTCCCACCGATGTACTGACCTTTCCCGACGATCGCTCTAGCTCTGAATGTTTATTAGGAGAAATTGTGGTTAGTGCGGATACTGCCCGGTATCAGGCCGCAGAGATAAATGTTGATGAAACCGGGGAAATTCTTTTGTATATTATACATGGAATGTTGCATCTTGCAGGATTCGACGATCAAACCGACGACGAAGCGAAAAAGATGCGGGAAGAAGAGAAATACTTTCTCGAGCGGTTGGGATACCGTTACCAATATAACATCGAAGAGAATGCTGACGAATCGTGAACGCTGAAATTTACTTGTGGATTACGATCGTCGCTGGCGTTATCTCTATGGCGTCGGCGACGGCATCCCAGACGTTACACCAATTCGGCGCTCATGAATTAGAGGAGTATTGCCGGAAGCGGAATCGTCGCGATTGGTTTGGGAAAATCATTGAACGCCGAGAATGGATGACTGTTGGCGCGGAGTCGTTGCGGGTCTTGAATACAGTCGTTGCCATTTGTGCGGCCATGACTTGGCTGCTAACGCGCACACCAGGCCAGGTAGTTTCCGGAATGGAATGGGCCTGGACGACAACTATCATCGCGTTGACGCTGTTGGTGCTCAATAGTTGGATCCCCTTCGCCGTGGCTCAATTTGCGGCGCCTGTCTATTTGTTTCATACTTGGCGCATTTGGTGGACGTTGTCCCTGATGGCTTGGCCACTGATTGCTGGCAGCCACGTTTTTGCTGGTTTGTTTCAACGCGCGGTTGGCGCGGAAAAGAGTCAAGACGCTGACGAAGAATGGCTAGAGGATGAAATTAGATCGATTGTTTCCGAAGGCGAACAGGATGGATTGCTCGAATCGGATGAGCGAGACATGATCGAAGGCGTTATGGAATTGGACGAGAAGGATGTTTTCAGCGTAATGACTCCTCGCAGCAAAGTGGATGCGTTGAACGTCAAGGCGGATTGGGCAGAGGCGGTAAATTGTGTGGTGTCTTCAGGGCGTACACGAATTCCCGTTTATCGAGGGAAGCTGGATGATATTATTGGGGTGTTGTTTGCGAAGGACTTGCTGAAAGAGTCGCTGGTCAATCCCAGCAAACGTCGCTCTCTGGATAAGCTGGTTCGCGATGCGATTACCGTTCCAGAAAGCATCATGTTAAATGAAATGCTGCAAAAATTTTTGCGGGAGTTCAAACATCTGGCCATTGTGGTTGACGAATACGGAGCTTTTTCTGGAATTGTGACCATTGAAGATATTTTAGAAGAAATCGTTGGCGAGATTGTCGATGAAACCGACGTCGAAGAACCAGATCAAATCCAAATTCGTGCTGACGGATCGGCTCTCGCAGACGGGTTAGCACGTGTTGATGAAATCAACGAACGGTTAGAAACCGACATTCCGGAAGACGAAGATTTTGATACGATTGCCGGTTGGATCATGCATGAGCTAAGAAGGATTCCCACTAGCGGTACTGAGGTTGTGATTGAGAATATTAGGGTCAAGGTGGTGCATGCTTCGAAGCGCATGATCGAACGCGTTCAACTCACGCCGCTGAATGAGGACGAAATTCAAAAATTGGAGGAAACGAATCGACTGAAGGCAACTGAAGCGGAATCGAATATGGGAATGCCTGACGAGTTGGAGGTTGTCGAGTCTGTTAATTTGCCGTCTTAAATTGAGAACCATCAGACTTGCCGCCTAGTTGGGCGAGCAGGCATTGTGGGGCTGAAACGCCCGACGCTTGAGTCCGTTGGTTCGATTTTTTTAAAATGCTCCGGCATGTAGTTTGGCGTGCAAACATGCGGAAGCGGCGAGTAGTTGATGCCAGTACGGCGTTTCCCTGGCACGGTCGTAGTGGGACCAGACGCTCGCGATACGGATGTTGGATTTTCAAGCATGTGGGACAACGATACAATGTTTTTACAGCGATAATATGTAAGGATCCGCGTTTTTTTAAACTGAAAATTAGGGAATTTGATTTAGTGACAACGTTATCGACTCAGCCGTGGTCTACTCTTCGTCAAGACATCGCCGGAATTTCAATTAGCGAACTAGCCGGTAAATACGGAACGCCAACTTATGTTTACGATTCAGCAATCATTCGACGCCAAATCGAAAAGTTGCAGCAATTCGATGTCATTCGTTATGCCCAAAAAGCCAACTCGAATTTGGCGATACTCAATTTAATGAGAGAGTTGGGGGTGGTAGTTGATGCCGTTAGCCTGGGCGAAATCTACCGTGCGCGGGCGGCCGGTTATGAATTTTCGGGAACACCGCATCCGATCGTTTACACGGCAGATATCTTTGATCGTGAAACTCTCGATTTTGTGGTCGAGCATAAAATTCATCCCAATCTCGGGTCTCCGGACATGATTGATCAAATTGGTCGGAGGGCACCGGGAACCCAGGTCACGTTGCGAATCAATCCTGGTTTCGGACATGGTCACAGTCAAAAAACCAATACTGGGGGCCCCAGTTCCAAACATGGAATTTGGCACGAAGATTTGGCGGCCTGCGTGGCTCAGGCTAAAAAATATGATTTGCAAATTTCGGGCTTACATATGCATATTGGATCGGGAACCGATTTCGAACATCTGGCAGAAGTATGCGGTGCGACGGAGAAGGCGGCCGCCGTTGTCGGTGACCAACTGACAACCATCAGTGCCGGCGGAGGTCTGCCAACGCCTTATCGAGACGCCGATGTCGAGTTGGATCTCGATCGATATTTTCAATTGTGGGACGCGACGCGAAAGACATTGGAAACGGATTTTGGGCATCCTTTGAGCTTGGAAATCGAACCAGGGCGGTTTCCAGTAGCAGAGTGCGGGTTTTTGTTGACGGAAATTCGAGCGATTAAGTCGATGGGTGAGAATCGTTTTTATATTGTTGATGCAGGATTCAACAATCTGGCGCGGCCGATTCTTTATGGTGCGTATCACCCGATGGCGATCGCACATGCTCGAGGCGATAATGAATCGAGTATGAATGAAGTTGTGGTCGGCGGGCCGTTGTGCGAATCGGGGGACATATTCACGCAAGCCGAAGGGGGGACTGTGTTGAAGCGTTCGCTGCCTGTTGCCCAAGTCGGTGATTTTCTGGTGATTGGTTGCGCCGGTGCTTATGGTTTTGTGATGTCGTCGAATTACAACAGCAAGACCATGGCAGCCGAGGTGCTGATCGAAAACGGTCAAGACCATTTGATCCGCAAGCGTCAAACAGTCGAGGATCTGTTCCGCTTAGAATCGATCCCTAATCGATAAGCGATATGCCCGAAGGGCTCGAGCGTTCGTCGCGAAGAATGCTGCAGGTGGAACGTGAGAGGCATGATTTGCGACTGTTGAAAAAAGTAGGGCGTGTTCGGATTCCGAAGCACGCCCTACTTAGTTCAAATTACTAGCCAAATGTTTTCAATTTTCAGTCAGCCGTTGGGGCTCGCCCGATTTTATTCGTTGCCCACTGGATTCTTAGGAACTGGCTCTGTCATCGTTTTCCACTTCCGCCAGACTTCGACGGGTAAGAAGTGGTCCGGCAGGTCTTGCTCACCAGTGACTTGGGAGAGATCGATTTGAATCAGCGTCAATTGATCCGCACGACCGTCGATTTTTGTCGGCCGGGGTTTTCCTGGCTGGCCAAATGCAACCGTCAGCTGCCACGTTGTAACGGGTTTCAAGTTGCGTGTGCCATCGGAGTTCTTGGTGCTTCTAAAGTTTTGAGATCGCTTCCGTTTGTATACGCCTAATTGCGGATCAGGGGGGCCGCCAGAGGTGAATTCCAGATCGAACATGGGTGGAGCGGCCAATGGGTTGTAACGCCAATTGCCTTCTATTTCGCCTTCCTCCTTAGGACCGGAAACAATCGCAAATTTGCCATTAGTGATTACCAGAAAGCCACCAAGAAATCGATTTGGAGTGGTGAATTTCCAGATGCCATCGAGGGGAACGTTAGCTGGGTCAATCAAATGTGAGATTTGATCGGCATCCTGAGCGGATTCCTCTTCCCCATGGTTTTGCTGCGAGGGGGCGATTTCGGCAGCAGTGACTGCAGACTCGTCAATTGCTTCCCGATTGGGGTTCGTGGGAGTGGGGCTGTTGAGTCCCGCGCCAGGGGAAGGCTTGGAGGCGGGGG
>JBGSIY010000237.1:0-1551 GCA_041742275.1 Pirellulaceae bacterium
AATAAAATCCGTTTTTAAAATTAGCCGGAGTGCACTAGCACCCGGTTTTGCAGGGAACCGGACGCTAGCGCGTTTCGGCTAATCCGGGAACTTAATTCCGGACAATTACTTAGCTACTGAGGGTTCCTCTTTGCCTAAATCAAAGAACAGGGCCTAAATATAGACCAGGGGCGCCATGACGATGGATTCTTCGGCGACGACAGATGTTTTGGTATTCACCTCGGCTGCGAGGAAGACATCCGTCTTATAAAGCGACTTGTTTTTGATTAAAATCACTCCATTCAAATTCATTTTTTTTGATAGGTTTTGCTAATGAGACGTCGTGTTGTCGTCACGGGTGTCGGAGTGATCAATCCGCTGGGCCATGATGTCGAAACGGTTTGGAACGCCCTGAAAACGGGAAAATCCGGCGTGGCGCGGACCACCATCTTTGACGCTAGCCAGTTTCCCACCCAAATTTCGGCGGAAGTCAAGGGCTGGGATATCTCGCAAACGGAACTTGATCTATCTATCTGGCAAAAACGGGGCAGACACACCAAATTCGCCGCGGGAGCCGCGCTGCAAGCCGTAACGAGCTCCGGTGTTTTGGATTCCATCGCAGACCCGCGCCGTTTCGGAGTTTATCTGGGGAGCGGTGAAGGTAATCAGGACTTCAATTGTTTTGCGGAAATGATGGTCGCCGCGATGGACAGCCACGGCAATCTCGACATGGCCCAGTTCACCCGTAAAGGCATGGAGCTCTTGGTACCGGAAATCGAAATCGAACAAGAACCCAATATGCCCGTCGGACATTTGGCGGCCATGTTCAATGCCCAAGGCCCCAATGCGAATTGCTTGACGGCCTGTGCCGCCAGCAGTCAAGCGATCGGGGAGGCAACTGAAATCATTCGACGAAACGAAGCCGATGTGATGCTCTCGGGAGGCACTCACAGCATGATTCACCCCTTCGGTGTCACAGGTTTCAATCTGTTGACGGCTTTGTGCCAAGACAGCAATGATGAACCCACGCGTGCCTCACGCCCCTTCGACAAACGCCGTAACGGATTCGTTTTGGGCGAAGGTGCAGGGATGTTGATCTTGGAAGAATACGAACATGCAAAAAAACGCGGGGCCCCCATCTGGGGTGAAATCGTCGGCTACGGTTCCACTGCGGACGCCTATCGGATTACCGATATTCATCCCGAAGGCCGCGGTGCGATCGGCTGCATGAACATGGCTCTGAAAGACGCTGGCCTGAACCCCAATCAAATTGGCTATGTCAACGCCCACGGCACGAGCACCCAAGTCAACGATCGCGTCGAGTCCCGAGCCTGCCGCAGTGTCTTCGGGGCCGATGCCATGCGTGTCCCTGTCAGCAGCACTAAAAGCATGATGGGGCACCTGATCGCCGCTGCCGGTGCCACTGAATTGATCGTGTGCCTGCTGGCCATGCGCGACCAAATCCTCCCCCCCACAATTAACTATGAAACTCCCGATCCCGACTGCGATTTGGATTACATCCCCAACGAAGCCCGCTCAGGCAAAATTGACTTTGCCTTGAATAATAGCTTT
>JBGSIY010000238.1:0-3423 GCA_041742275.1 Pirellulaceae bacterium
CGTCAGACCCCGTCTTCTATCACACGCCACCGACATTCGATCGCAATGGAAATGAAGTTGTTCTCAAGTCAAAAGGGGGCAAAAAGGCGTATACGCACCATGCCCGCGATGTGATCTTCGATCAAATGACACACAACCCCAAAGTGACGGTGATTACGGCGGCGATGTGCCAAGGCAACGCGTTGGAACCTGTGCGAGATGCCTTTCCCGACAGATTTTTTGATGTGGGGATTTGCGAATCCCACGCCGTCGCTTTTGCCGGCGGCCAAGCGAAATCAGGAATGCGACCGATCGTTGATATTTACAGTACCTTCTTGCAACGTAGTTACGATCAAATTTTCCAAGAAGTCTGTCTGCAAAATCTACCCGTGGTTTTTATGATGGACCGAGCCGGCCTGACCGGACCCGATGGACCGACGCATCATGGCACTTTCGATATTGGCTACATGCGAATCTTCCCGAACATGGTGGTCATGGCTCCCGGTGATGCCAACGACATTGGCGGCATGCTCGATTTTGCCTTATCGCATGACTCGCCAACGGGCATTCGCTACCCCAAGGAAAACGCTGTGGAAATTGCCCGTGAACTCCAGCCAATTGAGCTGGGGAAAAGCGAACGCATTCGCGGCGGTTCCGACGGAACCATCCTGTCCTTTGGCGTCCAATTGGCCGAAGCCATTGCAGCCTCTGAGACGTTGGAAACGGAAGGAATCCATGTCGGCGTCGTCAATGCAAGGTTCGCTAAACCTATCGACCGGCAAATGATTGCCGATGCATTGAATACCGGCTTCGTTGTGACTGTTGAGGAAGGCATGTTGATGGGCGGATTTGGCTCCGCCGTTTTGGAAGCTGCCAACGAAATGGGATTACCTACCAATCTGCTCACTCGACTCGGCATCCCAGATGTCTTCATGGAACACGGCGAGCGAGAGGACCTGTTGGCCGACCTCAAATTAGATCGATCGGGTATTGCTCAAACATGCCGAGATCTAGCTCAGAGGTCCGGCATAGAAGTAGCCACAGATCCGACCGGCTATTCCGCTTGATGCGGTTGGTGTTTTCAGCCAAGACGAATGCGAGGCTTTACCTCGGAGGACATTTCGGCGGTGATACAACGAGTTGGATTGCCGCCAGGGGACCTTTCATTCACTTTCGATTGCATTGACTATTGGCAAATTACTTAAAAGGACAGTCGATGTTGGTAAGTGGAAACCCAATCTCGCGACCGCGAGTGGTCCTGTTCGCATCGCTTAATTTTAGCCCCCAACTGGAACCTCTGGTCTCCGAACTGGTGGCTCAGGCCCGTCCGCATCTGGACATCGTGGGTACGTTTTTGCACGGAGAAGAGTGGGCCTCTATCGAGAATCCCGCTGATTTTGCAATCGTTTTTGGTGGTGATGGCTCCATTTTACGAGCGGGTCGGCAGTTGGGAACAGCCGAACTACCTGTACTGGGAATCAACTTGGGTAAACTAGGATTTCTAGCTAATGTCCAACCCGACAAGCTGTCAAGAGCGATTGCTGATATAAAATCGGGGAAATTCCGTGTGATTGATCATATCATGCTGGATTGCCAAGTCTTCTTGCGGGACGCGGCGATTCATCAAACGGTGGCCTTGAATGAAGTTGCCATCTTGGGCGGTCCCCCATTCCGCATTCAAGAAATTGATCTTTACGCCGATGGCCAATTGGCGGCATCATATAACGGTGACGGTTTGATCATGAGCACACCGGTGGGCTCGACAGCGCACAATTTATCTGCCGGGGGACCGATTGTTCGCAAGGATCTTTCCGCCGTGGTGATTTCGCCGATCAGCCCACATACACTAACATTGCGGCCGGTAGTCGATTCTGCAGACCGCGAGTTCGAGTTGGTTGTACGGCAAATGAGTCATGCATCCGTTGTGGTTGATGGTGATTTAATCTGCAACTTGACACCCGAGCACCGTGTTCGCATTACCCGATCGAACTTAAAATTTCGAATGATCGAAGTCGTTGGAAACGATTATTATCAGACTCTTCGCGACAAACTGGGATGGGGAGTCAACTTTTCGTCAAATCCAGCAATCCAAAAACAAACGAAACCAAACAAGAAAAAGAGTTGATCGATTTACTTCGATCGCTCTGATAGTTCCCGTTGGCAAGGAGGCCAAGATGATTTTTAACAGCCGGCAACTTTCGTTACTTCCGATCCCCGTTCTCTCTACTTGCTGCGGGCTCGCTCTGTTTTTCATCGCCGTCTTTACTCACCCTGCCTCAGGTGCGCCACGGTTCGCCGTTCAAGAAACGAGCGAAGAGCAAGAGGCCTTCGATGCGACCAAAATCATCGAGCAAGCTGCAGAAAACATGGCAGGGAAACAAAAATTCCAGTTGAAATACAACATGCCTGCTGGAGCCATCTACCGCTGGGAGGTCGAACATACAAGTTCGGCCAAAACACACATGGCCGGAGAAACAGAAGAGGCATCCTCACGCACTCTTTCTATCAATTGCTGGAAAGTCACCCATGTCGACGCAACTGGAAACATGACCTTTGAGCATTCCATCGAAGCCGCATCCATGTGGCAAAAAATCGGTGAAAACGATCCCATCACCTACGATAGTGCCAACACGCAAGCCGACGTGCCGATGATCTACCAAGATGCTGCAAAAAAAATTGGGAAAACACTGGCTACGTTTATTGTGACCCCCTCTGGGCAAATCAAGGACAAGCAATCACCCATCACCTACAATCGTTTTGGCATTGGGGATATCGTGATCCCGCTCCCGGAAGGCCCCGTAACACTGGGTCACAAATGGTATGTCCCGACCTTTTTCCAAGTCACGAGTGAAGAGGGACATGTGGAACGATTATCAGCTCGGGTCATGTATCAATTAGAAAAAGTAGTTGAGAACAAAGCCTACATCACAATCCGCACCCAGGTCTTAACGCCGATCACCAGTGATCAAATTCGCTCGCAACTCATGCAACAACTCAATTCCGGTTACGCTGTTTTGGACTTGACCCAAGGCATTGTCGTGCACAAACAATTTGAGTGGAACGAAAAAGTTCAGCAAGTCCACAAATACGAGGGATCCGATGGGTTCCTGCAATACTTGGCAAAACTAACCGAGAAACAGATTGTCGGCGAGCCGGTCACCGCGGCGACCGCACCTGAGGACGCCAAAACCTCGATGCAATTGAAAACTCGCGATGGAGCTCCTCTGATTCGAAAATAGTTGGCCGCCAAAAGGGGATTTAGCGTTCGTTACGGACGGCGACAGGTAACGATTCGTGGATTAAAATACCCCAATGCAAAATGGCTCCGCAAAATTTTGGGTCTGGCTCGCGGGAACGATGGTCCTGTTCGGCTACTGGTTGGGAGTGGCTGATCCCATTTCCGCCAATATCGTTTCGACCACGGTGTTACTGGGTCTGAGTTCC
>JBGSIY010000239.1:0-2161 GCA_041742275.1 Pirellulaceae bacterium
CGGTGGCATAACGCAAAACGAGTGCCTGGCGGGCTGCCGTTCCCGACGTGCCAATAATTGATCCCTGATGGGCCTGGCGAACAAGACTCCATTGCGTTTGAATGTTGCCTAAATTGAGACTCGCTTCCTCATTTGGTTCCATCGCGATGTTTCCTGTTGAATTGTTAAGAAAGGAACTGAGCCGATTTCGGTGAAAACTGCCCGTTTTTTGTGATTTTGACCCTATCGGTAGAAATCCCCTGAAAATGCTGTCACAGTTTGCATTTTTGATTGTAATGCTTGAAACCGCACGTTGCGGTCCGATCACCAACAAAAATCCCGGAGAAAATGTCATGTCCCAGCGAATTAACAACCGTTACATCCAGGCCTTAATGGCCAGAATCGCATTTTTGAGTCTTTTTCTGATTCTGTGCTCGTTCAACGCGGCACAAGCCCAAAATAATACGGGCATCAGATTGAATCTGCATATCGATATCGATCCTACGGGAAATGCCAAAGTCACTCATGACTTGAGTATGCCAGCCCGAGAATATGCGGCCCTACGCCAAAACGTCGGCGACGCCTTTCATGTCATTCGTTCCATGGAAACCAACCAAAGCTGGTTAGATCTAAAAAACATCCAAGCTCGCTTTGAGGATCAAAAACAAAGCATCATTGCCAATTGCGACGCCACTGGTTTGCTTCGCACTACCGGCCCTGGCCTCTGGCAATTCTCCCTCGGCGGCCAACAAGATGGACTTGAATTGCTCGACATTCATGACCGACAAGCCATCTTGTGCGATGTGACCGAAATGCCAATGGGTGTCTTACGCAGCTATTTTCGCATCACGGTTCCCGAAGGAAGCACGAATTTGGAATTCGATGCCGAGCGTGGAGTTCTCTCTTATGAATACCATCCTGTTTTTGAATCAGGTGATCGAATCGACGCCGAATACGACCTGCAAGTTCAAGATCGAATCATGAGCAGTTTGGCTAAGATATACAGTACAGAAAATTCGAGTTTGTTTGCTGCACGTCACCTGTTTACCAACACAGGTAATCAAAATCTAAACAATTATCGAGTCCGTTTTCGAATCGACGGATACAGCGGTTGGAGTGCTTGGAAAAAATGCCGAGTCGTCTATCCTGGCCAAACCGTATTAGATTATTTCTATCCTGTATTCGATATTGATAAACTTGCTGAATTGACTGGCACTCGCCATGCGATGATTGAATCTGAGATGGAATACACGACCGAGTCAGGAGAAAAAATCGTCGAATCCGATGCCCGCCGCGTTCAAATCTTATCGCGAAACGAAGTTGTATACTCCACACGGAAAGATCACGAGAATTTGAATTGGTTCGAACAATTTAACTTGGCTCCTGCGATTCTAACCTGCTTCACCAATGGAACAGATCCCGTCATCCAACAGTTTGCCGGTCGAATCAGTTCCCTGGCAGGTGGCCCCGCTTCCTCGCTCGACTCAGAACACGCCGTCGCCTATCTCGACACCATGTGGCGTGCACTACAAGCCAACAAATTAGCCTATCAAACCTCTCCAACATTGTCCGTCGACAAACATTTTGGTCAGCACGTCAAATATGCTCGCGATGTTTTGCGAAATCGTGCGGGGACTTGTATCGACCTAGCGATTCTATGGGCCAGTGCGGCAGAGTCGGTCGGGCTGAGAGCACACATTGCCATCATTCCAGGTCACGCTTTCCCCATCATCCAACTCCCCAATGGGAACATGCTGCCCATCGAATCGACCATGCTCGGTAATCACACTTTTGAAGAAGCCGTCCAGAAAGGTTTCGCGGAATTGAAGGAATCGCAAGAAAGTGGAATGATCATGATTGTCGACATCGAGGAGATGAGAAACGAACAAGGGTTTCGCAGCTTGGACTTGCCGAACATGAGCGAAGACGTCTTGGCCAAATGGGGATATTCATTTGATAGCCTTCCCAACACCAACGAGACAGCGACAACGAACGACAATGCTCAAGAAAATCAGCAGTCTCAAGAAGAATATCAACAACAACCTGATCCACGCACCACCACCGTTCGCAACAGTTACTTAGGAAACTGGGGGATGGAAACACAGCTGAATGGTTACACCTTCGCTGGGGTGCAACGATTTCAAGACGACGGTAGCTACGCCTGTGTCATGGTTATCAAAGA